>NZ_PDIG01000003.1:0-67146 GCF_004745185.1 Escherichia sp. E2661 | reverse complement strand
GGCGTATCACCAGTGGCTCGGGAGTAAGCGTAAAGCGTATGAGCGTGGCTATCGCGAAGGCTGGCGCGACCGTGATGATCATCGCGGAAAAGGCCGGTGGACATGGGCGATCGGTCATTAAACACATTCGCTAATGGAGCGCAATGCCTGATGCGACGCTTGCGCGTCTTAGCAGGCCTACAAACCCACTTCATTTAACGCGTAGGGCGGATAAGGCGTTTTACGCCGCATCCGCCAGTGGTGCCTGATGCGACGCTTGCGCGTCTTATCAGGCCTACAAACCCGCTCCATTTAACGCGTAGGGCGGATAAGGCGTTTTACGCCGCATCCGCCAGTGGTGCCTGATGCGACGCTTGCGCGTCTTATCAGGCCTACAAACCCACTTCATTTAACGCGTAGGGCGGATAAGGCGTTTTTACGCCGCATCCGCCAGTGGTGCCTGATGCGACGCTCATTCAACTACAGCCCCAATGCCGTTCCCACCAACAACCAGATATTCAGCGTTACCACCAGCACCACAATCATCCAGCCGATTTGTTTAACCCATTTGCTATTCACCAGATCGCCCATCAACTTGCTGTCACTGGTGAAAATCAGCAGCGGCACCAGCGCCAGAGCAATACCAAAACTGAGCAACACCTGACTCATAACCAGAATCCGTGTCGGATCTAATCCCATCAGAATGACAATAAATGACGGCAGCATGGTTACCGTACGGCGTACCCACAGCGGAATATGAAAGCGAATGAACCCCTGCATCACCACCTGCCCTGCCAACGTACCCACTACCGTTGACGAAAGCCCCGCCGCCACCAGACTTAAACCAAAAACCGTTGCCGCAGCATTACTTAACAGCGGTTGCAGCGTAAGGTAAGCCTCATCAAGGTCAGCAACACCAGTATGACCAGAAAAGTGAAACGCGGCGGCAGCCGTTGCCATCATCGCCAGATTGACAAAGCCGGCGATGGTCATGGCAATCGCCACATCCCATTTGGTCGCAGAGTAACGTTGCTGGCGTGAACCACCGTGTAGATGCTGGGTGAGCGAAGAGTGAAGATAAATCACGTGCGGCATAATCGTCGCCCCTAACACGCCAGCCGCCAGGAAGACCGCTTCCGAGGTCGGTAAACTCGGTATCGCCATACCTTTGCTCAACTGCACCAGATTCGGTTGGGAGAAAATCAACTCGACAATGTAAGCCGCGGCAACAAACAACAGAAGCCCACCAATCACTTTCTCCAGCGGTTTTTGCCCGCGACGTTGCAGCATTAAAATCAAGAAGGTGGCGATACCTGTCAGCACCGCCCCCTGCAATAAAGAAACACCAAGAATGAGTTTGAAACCGATCGCCGCACCAATAAATTCCGCCAGATCGGTCGCCATCGCAATAATTTCCGCCTGGACCCAATAGAACCAGACTACCGGACGTGGGTAGTGGTCGCGAATTTGCTCCGCCAGATTTTTACCAGTGGCAATCCCGAGTTTGGCCGAGAGGATCTGAATCAGCATCGCCATTAAGTTGGCCCAGACGACCACCCACAGCAGTTGATAGCCGAAGCTGGCGCCCGCCTGAATATTGGTCGCAAAGTTACCGGGATCGATATAACCAATTGCCGCAATGAACGCAGGTCCCATTAATGCGAGCCTCATCTTGCGCGCTGCCCGACCGCTGCTACTCTCAACGCGATAGTTCGTCATCTTGTGCCTCTAAAACATAGCCTTTGCTATGTTTCATGCTATGTCAAACGAGAATGATTATCAAATTCATTTAAATGGATTGTGGTGATTTCTCTGATAGACCAGGATTATGACTACGAAAAGATTGATGATTTGAATGTTATAATTATGTTTAATGTTAGCACATTTACATAACTTTCAGCTTCCATACACAACATAGCAAAAATGTATGACAGGTCACTATTTTTGAAGCTTGTCACAGGACGTCATTATAGTGTGTGTCAGATCTCGTTTTCCTTACCCATGTTACATAGAATGTGCACGGAAATTTAACCTGCCTCATATTTGGAGCAAATATGGACCGCGTCCTTCATTTTGTACTGGCACTTGCCGTTGTTGCGATTCTCGCACTGCTGGTAAGCAGCGACCGCAAAAAAAATTCGTATCCGTTATGTTATTCAACTGCTTGTTATCGAAGTGTTACTGGCGTGGTTCTTCCTGAACTCCGACGTTGGTCTGGGCTTCGTGAAAGGCTTCTCCGAAATGTTCGAAAAACTGCTCGGATTTGCCAACGAAGGGACTAACTTCGTCTTTGGTAGCATGAATGATCAAGGCCTGGCATTCTTCTTCCTGAAAGTGCTATGCCCAATCGTCTTTATCTCTGCGCTGATTGGTATTCTCCAGCACATTCGCGTGTTGCCGGTGATTATCCGTGCAATTGGTTTCCTGCTCTCCAAAGTCAACGGCATGGGCAAACTGGAATCCTTTAACGCCGTCAGCTCCCTGATTCTGGGTCAGTCCGAGAACTTTATCGCCTATAAAGATATCCTCGGCAAAATCTCCCGTAATCGTATGTACACCATGGCAGCCACGGCGATGTCCACCGTTTCTATGTCCATCGTTGGTGCATACATGACCATGCTGGAACCGAAATACGTCGTTGCTGCGCTGGTACTGAACATGTTCAGCACCTTTATCGTGCTGTCGCTGATCAACCCTTACCGTGTTGATGCCAGCGAAGAAAACATTCAGATGTCCGACCTGCACGAAGGCCAGAGCTTCTTCGAAATGCTGGGTGAATACATTCTGGCAGGCTTCAAAGTAGCCATTATCGTTGCCGCAATGCTGATCGGCTTTATCGCCCTGATCGCTGCACTGAACGCTCTGTTTGCTACCGTGACTGGCTGGTTTGGCTACAGCATCTCCTTCCAGGGCATTCTGGGCTACATCTTCTATCCAATTGCATGGGTGATGGGTGTTCCTTCCAGTGAAGCACTGCAAGTTGGCAGCATCATGGCAACCAAACTGGTTTCCAACGAGTTCGTTGCAATGATGGATCTGCAGAAAATTGCTTCCACGCTCTCTCCGCGTGCTGAAGGTATCCTCTCTGTGTTCTTGGTATCCTTCGCTAACTTCTCTTCTATCGGGATTATCGCGGGTGCCGTTAAAGGCCTGAACGAAGAGCAAGGTAACGTGGTTTCTCGCTTCGGTCTGAAACTGGTTTACGGCTCTACGCTGGTGAGTGTGCTGTCTGCGTCAATCGCAGCACTGGTACTGTAAGCGAATCCATTAAAAAAGCCGGGGATAATTCCCCGGCTTCAGTTTGTTGACAACGTGTGCTTTTTTTATGCCGGATGCGGCGTAAATGCCCTACCAAGCTGACAAAACAACGCAAATTCAATAGATTGTGTTTCCATGCAGACCCGATAAGCGCAGCGCATCAGGCAATTGTCCGTTTGTCATCAACCTCAAATGCCGGGGATAATTCCCCGGCTTTTTTACGCCTGTTAATCAACTAATGGTTGCGGGCGACCAATTAAATACCCTTGCAGATATTGCACCCCGAGCTTATGCAATAGCGCCTGCTGCTGTTGCGTCTCGACAAACTCCGCGACCACACTTAATGACTTCGCTTTCGCCAGATCGGTAATAGATCTCACTATCATCGCATCCAGTGTATTAGTGACGATATCCTTAACGAAGACGCCATCAATCTTGATGATATCAGCCTGCAAACGTTTTAACCGTTCGTAGTTGGCATAGCCTGTGCCAAAGTCATCAATCGCAATACGGAAGCCAAACTTATGCAGTTGTTCGATATTGTACATACTGCTTTCTGCGTTAGAAAACGCCTGCTCCTCAGTGATCTCAATAATCACAGCCTCCGGGGAGACACGGTAACGTTTAAACAGACGAATAATTCGCCCGGCGATATTCTTTTGCAGCAGAGTGAGCGGCATTAAATTGACTGAAAAGCGCGGGCCTTTCTTGTCGCAAGGGTGGGTTGCCAGCCACTTCAGCAGGGATTCCAGCACCTGTAAATCGAATCGCGCGCTAAGGTTAAATTGGGCAATAAGCGGCAAAAATTTATCAGGCGTCATTATGCCGCCGTCGTATTTCAGACGCGCAAGGATTTCATCGTAACCTTCTCCATCCTTGTTGCGAATTGGCTGGGCATAGAGCAGCAAATCACCCTTATCTAACGCCTTACGGATTGTATTGAGTAACAACACCTGTTTGGTTGTCTGCCCGGATGCAATCTCTTCTCGATTATCCAACGCCAGCACGTGATGATGAACGCAGGATTGTTCTGCCAGCCAGCTTAACTGCCCCAGCATTGGCTGCAGGGTATCCTGATTACCGTCAAAACGTCCCCAGGCAGCACCATAGCCCATATCCAGCCCGGTGTTGTTCCAGTGGATTTGCCGACTGTTGAGAACGTTAACCATATGCTGTAGCCGCCCTTCCGTTTCCGGCCCGGTCAGTACCAACAGCAATTCGCTCCCCGGCAATTGATACAACTTTTCGTTTTCCTGCATCAATGGCAGCAATGTACGGTAAATTGAGCGGATACAATGAACGCGCATTACTAACCCGTAATGGCGACTCATAAACTCAAGATTATCAATGCGCAGACAGCAAAAACTCTTACCAGCCTCTTGCTCCTGCGATTGCTCCAGTGCACGAAAGTTGGGTAATAGCGTTAACGGATCGGTCAGTGCCTGCAAATGCCAGCGACGGTTAAGCCATTCGCTACGATAATAAATGCGTACCATGTAAAGCAGGCAAACGCTAAAGGAAATCAGCACCGCGAGAATAAATGCCAGCGAATATTCTGTTTCCACCCCTTGTAAAAAATTCTGGTTGTAATTCAGGAGGAAAAGCGTCGATACAGCCCAGGTAAGATTTAAAAACGGATAACGAAGTTTACCGACACCAAGGGTAAAGATGATAAAGAAAACAGGTACCAGATAACCGGCGATAAAGTCGTTTTCATAAGGCGTGCACATCAAAAGTAGCAGAACGCTAAGAGCCGCCAGCCAACTTAAGGTAAATGTGCGTTTTTCTTTACTCAGCGACGGTGCGATATCTCTGCGCCACAATATCTGCGCAAAGTGAGGACTTACAATCATGCGAGTGAGATAGTAAAAGAGCATGTTGTAAATCAACACGGCGGTGAAAAGGCTTAGTAAATCAACGACCGTGAAAATCGCGTCGGCATCGCCGAAAAAGGTTGATATCTTTAGTGGGAAATCAAAGAACCTGCCCACGAGATACATGCTGCCTTTGATGCCGAACGGCGTCACCAAACCAAGCCAGAAGAGACGTTTCCATACGTTTCGGGTGGTTAATCCGTAGCGCCAACGCGTTCCCAACTGCCAGCGTAATATTGCGCAGGCACACAGCACAGCAAACGACTGGCTGCCAAGCATGACGGCGGTTTGCAAAAATGAGAGATGAAAATTCCACAGATTGGTGCAAAACATTCCGCATAAAACGGGAACGACACCGCGCCAGCCGAAGATAAAGAATATTGATAGCATTACGCACAGTGGCATCCACGCCAGGAAAATATAGCTGGAATGGATAACAGCAAGTGGCGAGATAAAACGGGATAGCTGAATAAGTACCACGGTGAGCGTAAACGCTAGTGCAAATATCTTGATATTTTTTATCAGGTTATGCTCCACAAACATGAGTACACTACTCTCACTGATCGGGGTTTTAAGGCACACAAATAATAAGTTTATTCGCATCGCGAAGCAAACAGGGACCGACCTGTTGCCGATATTTCATCCAATGATGTTTCCAACAGGCAACACTAACCTGGGAGGTAGACTGTATTACAAAAGCGGCAAAAAGCAGAGACAAAAAACCCCCGCTTTGCAGCGAGGGTTTGAAATTTGGTGGAGCTAAGCGGGATCGAACCGCTGACCTCTTGCATGCCATGCAAGCGCTCTCCCAGCTGAGCTATAGCCCCACGAGTCGTTTACGTACCAAATTTGCTGGGTGCAAAATTTGGTGGAGCTAAGCGGGATCGAACCGCTGACCTCTTGCATGCCATGCAAGCGCTCTCCCAGCTGAGCTATAGCCCCATCACGTAAAGCTTGTCGAGTTGACGGGCGGCATCATATGAATTCCGCCCGAATGTGTCAACGGCAAATTGCAAGGCGTAGTTTCAATCGCTGAAAAATCAGGCAAATGAACTATTTTGGATAGTCGCTCGCATTCAGTAGTTATTCCTGTCACGGTTTCTTGTAAAGTGGTGTTATAAAATGAACCACTAATAGACCCGCAATCATTCAGGGAATTGTTATGTTCAAGGAGAGGATGACGCCAGATGAACTTGCCAGGCTGACCGGTTATAGCCGCCAGACCATTAATAAATGGGTACGCAAGCAAGGCTGGACGACATCACCAAAACCAGGTGTCCAGGGTGGCAAGGCCCGACTGATTCACGTCAATAAACAAGTTCGTGAATATATTCGTAATGCAGAACGTCCGGACGATCAAAGAGAAGCTCCTGAACTGTCTGCCGATACGCCGCTTGAAGTGCTGCTGGTGACGCTGGCGAAAGAGATGACGCCTCTTGAACAAAAACAGTTTACATCCTTGCTTCTGCGGGAAGGGATTATCGGATTATTACAACGCTTAGGGATTCGCGACAGCAAATAATATGAAAAGATTACGTAATAAAATGACCACCGAAGAGCTGGCGGAATACCTGGGTGTGGCTAAACAAACTGTTAACCGTTGGATCAGAGAAAAAGGCTGGAGAACGGAAAAATTTCCCGGCGTGAAAGGAGGTCGTGCCAGACTTATTCTGGTCGATTCGCAGGTTTGCGAGTTTATTCAGAACACGCCTGCGTTCCATAACACACCAATGTTGATGGAAGCTGAAGAGAGAATTGCTGAATACGCTCCTGGAGCACGCGCCCCGGCGTATCGACAAATCATCAACGCGATAGATAATATGACAGACATTGAGCAGGAAAAAGTCGCGCAATTTTTGTCACGTGAAGGAATTCGCAATTTCCTCGCCCGTCTCGATATTGACGAATCAGCATAAATAAAAAACGGCAGGATATTATCTCCTGCCGTTTATCTTTTTACACGCTAATTACTGCTGATTTTCGCGTTCAGCAATAAAGGCCAGCGCTTTGTTGATACGCTCAATGCTACGTGTCTTACCGATCGCGTGAACGGTAACATCCAGTGCCGGGGACTGCCCTGCACCGGTAACGGCGACACGCAGCGGCATCCCAACTTTACCCATGCCCACTTCCAGTTCATCCGCCGTTGCCTGAATCGCGTGGTGAACATTTTCCGCCGTCCAGTCAGTGATAGCAGACAGTTTATCGCGCACTACTTCCAGCGGCTGACGCGCTACCGGACGCAGATGTTTTTTCGCAGCTTCGGCATCAAACTCAGCAAAATCTTCGTAGAAATAGCGGCAGCTTTGCGCCATCTCTTTCAGCGTTTTGCAGCGTTCACCCAGCAGTTTCACCAGCTCAGCAAGCTGCGGGCCGTTACGGGTATCAATATTTTCCTGCTCGATGTGCCACTGTAAGTGAGTAGCCACATACTCCGGCGGCAGCGCGTTAATATAGTGATGGTTCAACCACAGTAGTTTATCAGTGTTGAACGCACTGGCAGATTTGCTGACGGCATTCAGGGTGAAGTATTTGATCATCTCTTCACGAGTGAAGATTTCCTGATCGCCGTGGGACCAGCCCAGACGCACCAGATAGTTCAGCAGTGCTTCTGGCAGATAGCCGTCGTCGCGGTACTGCATTACGCTGACTGCACCGTGACGTTTGGACAATTTTTTACCGTCATCACCGTTGATCATAGAAACGTGCGCGTAAACCGGCACCGGCGCTTTCAGGGCCTTAAGAATGTTGATCTGGCGCGGCGTGTTGTTGATATGGTCCTCACCACGGATGACGTGAGTAATTTCCATATCCCAGTCGTCGACAACCACACAGAAGTTATAGGTCGGAGAACCATCGGTACGGCGGATAATCAGATCATCCAGCTCCTGGTTGCTGAACTCGATCGGACCACGGATCTGATCGTCAAAAACAACGGAACCTTCCTGTGGGTTAGCAAAACGTACAACGCACGGTTCATCATCAGCGTGATGCTCATGGCTGTGGCGGCAACGGCCGTCATAACGCGGCTTCTCGCCTTTTGCCATCTGCTCTTCACGCAGCGCTTCGAGGCGCTCTTTAGAGCAGTAGCATTTATAGGCAGTACCCTCTTCCAGCATCTGATCGATAACCGCGTTATAGCGATCGAAACGTTTGGTCTGGAAGTACGGGCCTTCATCCCACTCCAGACTCAGCCAGTTCATGCCATCCATAATGGCTTCGATAGCTTCCGGCGTGGAACGCTCAAGATCGGTGTCTTCAATACGCAGCACGAACTCACCGCCGTGGTTACGTGCAAAAAGCCAGGAGTAAAGAGCAGTACGCGCGCCGCCAACGTGCAGATAGCCTGTTGGGCTTGGCGCGAAGCGAGTTTTGATTTTCATGAAATGGCCTTACGTTTAGAAAGATGCCGACAACCGGCAAATCCTGGAAAAATTGAGTGGGCGATATTCTATCACTCCCGCCTGATTCCTCAATGTAGTTCGGGTTGCTACCTTACGCATTATTGTTTTCGTTGACAAATTGCGCAACACGGTCTGTTTTGCGATCACCTTGCTTAAATTTACGACGAACGAACAATTTCTTTAGAAAATGCGTTGACTCATTTCCAACTCTCCCTATAATGCGACTCCACACAGCGGGGGTGATTAGCTCAGCTGGGAGAGCACCTCCCTTACAAGGAGGGGGTCGGCGGTTCGATCCCGTCATCACCCACCACTTCGGGTCGTTAGCTCAGTTGGTAGAGCAGTTGACTTTTAATCAATTGGTCGCAGGTTCGAATCCTGCACGACCCACCAATTTTAACATCAAACTCAGATGTTAAGCGTGAAGGATAACGTTGCGCTAGCAACGGCCCGTAGGGCGAGCGAAGCGAGTCATCCTGCACGACCCACCAATCTTAAAGATTGGATTCGAGTAAAAATCTTTCAGGTAACGCCCATATGGGTCGTTAGCTCAGTTGGTAGAGCAGTTGACTTTTAATCAATTGGTCGCAGGTTCGAATCCTGCACGACCCACCATCCTGAATGATTAAAGCAGCATAATCCCGCAAGGGGTCGTTAGCTCAGTTGGTAGAGCAGTTGACTTTTAATCAATTGGTCGCAGGTTCGAATCCTGCACGACCCACCAATGTAAAAAAGCGCCCTAAAGGCGCTTTTTTGCTATTCAGGCATCCCTCAATTTCAATTCTTGACCCTGATGACATACTCCGCGCTTGCTGCGTAAACAACTCTACGTCGGAGGAATAAGACGCAAAGTATGGCATTCGGCATCTCATACGTAATTCGAGTGACTTTTCCCAACCATTCGACTATCTTGTTTAGCATATAAAACAAATTACGCCGATAATAGCGAATATCACGCTTATGTCGGTTTTAACGTTAAGCCTGTAAAACGAGATGGCCAAATGAGCGTGATGTTTGATCCTGAAACGGCGATTTATCCTTTCCCCCCGAAGCCAACGCCGTTAAGCATTGATGAAAAAGCGTATTATCGCGAGAAAATAAAACGTCTGCTGAAAGAACGTAATGCGGTGATGGTCGCCCACTACTATACCGATACCGAAATTCAACAGCTGGCTGAAGAAACCGGTGGCTGTATCTCTGATTCTCTGGAAATGGCCCGCTTCGGTGCTAAGCATCCCGCTTCTACGCTGTTAGTTGCTGGGGTGAGATTTATGGGGGAAACTGCCAAAATTCTCAGCCCGGAAAAAACAATTCTGATGCCAACACTTCAGGCTGAATGTTCACTGGATCTCGGATGTCCGATTGAAGAATTCAACGCATTTTGCGATGCCCATCCCGATCGTACTGTCGTTGTCTACGCCAACACTTCTGCTGCGGTAAAAGCGCGTGCAGATTGGGTGGTAACTTCAAGCATTGCCGTCGAACTCATTGACCATCTGGATAGCTTGGGTGAAAAAATCATCTGGGCACCAGACAAACATTTGGGGCGTTACGTGCAAAAACAGACAGGCGCAGACATCTTATGCTGGCAAGGCGCCTGTATCGTTCATGACGAGTTTAAGACTCAGGCGTTAACCCAATTACAAAAACAGTACCCCGATGCTGCCATACTGGTGCATCCGGAGTCACCACAAGCTATTGTCGATATGGCCGATGCTGTTGGTTCCACAAGTCAGTTGATTAACGCTGCAAAAACATTGCCGCATCAGCAACTGATTGTGGCGACTGACCGGGGCATTTTCTACAAAATGCAGCAGGCAGTGCCAGATAAAAAAATTGCTGGAAGCGCCAACCGCAGGCGAGGGCGCTACCTGTCGAAGTTGCGCTCATTGTCCGTGGATGGCAATGAATGGCCTTCAGGCCATCGCAGAGGCGCTGGAACAGGGAGGAAGCAATCACGAGGTTCATGTTGACGAAAATCTGCGAGAGAGGGCGCTGGTGCCGCTCAACCGCATGCTGGATTTTGCGGCTACACTACGTGGATAACTGACAATAAGGCGTCACGCTACACATGGGGGAAAGATGGATTTTTTTAGCACACAGAACATTCTGGTTCATATACCGATCGGTGCTGGCGGTTACGATCTCTCATGGATCGAAGCGGTGGGGACGATCGCCGGGTTACTGTGTATTGGCCTTGCCAGTCTGGAGAAGATCAGTAACTACTTTTTTGGCCTGATCAACGTTACCCTGTTTGGCATTATTTTCTTTCAGATTCAGCTGTATGCCAGCCTGCTGTTACAGGTGTTTTTCTTTGCCGCTAACATTTATGGCTGGTATGCCTGGTCGCGACAAACCAGTCAACATGAAACTGAGTTGAAAATTCGCTGGTTGCCATTGCCGAAGGCGCTAAGCTGGTTGGCGGTTTGCGTTGTTTCGATTGGTCTGATGACGGTATTTATCAATCCGGTGTTTGCATTTTTGACCCGCGTGGCAGTCACGATTATGCAAGCATTGGGTTTGCAGGTAGTGATGCCAGAATTGCAACCGGACGCCTTCCCATTCTGGGACTCCTGCATGATGGTACTCTCCATCGTGGCAATGATTCTGATGACGCGTAAATACGTCGAAAACTGGTTATTGTGGGTCATCATTAACGTGATTAGCGTGGTGATTTTCGCCTTACAGGGCGTCTATGCCATGTCGCTGGAGTATCTGATCCTGACCTTTATTGCCCTCAACGGCAGCCGGATGTGGATCAACAGCGCACGCGAAAGAGGTTCACGCGCGCTGTCCCATTAATGGTGATGATGTGAATGGCCAGACACCCCTTCATTCAGGTGGCAGTCTGGCCCATGACAAGGTTGATATTCCATCTGGATGGTGGCGTGCTCAATCTGATAGTGATCCATCAAATAGTGTTGGATCTGATCTAACAAGGCATCGTGATCGTGTGGCGGGATCACCTGCACATGCAGCGTCATCACTGGCTTTTCGCCCACCATCCACACATGTACATGGTGCACATTGCGGACTTCCGGGATTTCCCGGCACATGCGGCGTTTCATTTCAGCAATATCCAGCGAAACGGGCGCACCTTCAAGTAATTCATTCACGCTGTCTTTCAATAATCGCCACGCGCTGCGTAGAACCAGAAGCGACACGAGTATCGAGAGAATGGGGTCCGCAGGTGTCCAGCCGGTCCAGATAATTATCAACGCGGCGACGATAGCACCAACGGAACCCAGCAGGTCCCCAAGCACATGCAGTGCCGCTGCTCGCACGTTGAGGTTTTTCTCTTCACTACCGTGATGAAGTAACCAGAAAGAAAGTATATTTGCCAGCAATCCCGCCACGGCAATCGCCATCATCATACCGCCTTCAACCGGACGCGGCGTGCGGAAACGTTCTATCGCCTCCCAGACAATCAAAATCGTAATCACCACCAGGGCGATGGCATTCACAAACGCCGCGAGCGTGGTCAATCTTAGCCAACCGAAAGTGTGGCGAATGGTGGGAGGACGACGTGAAAATTGCACGGCGAGTAGGGCGAAAAGCAGGGCGGCAGTATCGGTCAACATATGTCCGGCATCAGCCAGCAATGCCAGAGAACCGGAAAGAAAACCGCCAATGACTTCTACCAGCATAAACCCGGCAGTTACGCCGAAAGCATACAACAAGCGACGAGCATTATTATCTTCTGGTAGGTGTGGGGAAGTGTGTGAGTGCGCCATGACGAGTCATCCCTTAATTTATCTCACTTAACTTTATGACATCATACTTCTTTTAGAAGGGAAAAATTAAAAAGGAGAGCCTCCGCTCTCCCATTATCAGCCATATATCCTGGCTTACTGCGTAGTACCGTCGGTTTTGGTATCGACATCATTATTGATGCCATCACCGGTTTGTACCTTTTTATTGATGTCCGGGCAGCGACCGTCTTTGCACATGGTATTTTTGTGCTCTTCGTCTTTGGTCATGCCGTCATTGTTCATGGATGAACCATTCGGGTGCAGCATAGTCCCGCCCGAGTTGGTATTAACCCCGTTATTGTCGACGTTATTTGGTGCGACATTTTTCACGAGCGTCCGGGGCAACCTGGCCCGCATCAGCTGCGGCGTTTGCCTGGCCGTTGTTGGTTTGCGCTCCACTATCGGCAGCCAGTGCGGCGCCGCTGGCAAGGCTTAGAGTGGCAGTCAAAAATAGTGTGGCCAGTTTTGTCATTTTCATAGGATGCTCCTGTTATGGTCGTTATGTCGGATAACCTCTTCCAACAGTGCATTTGCAGGTGAATATCAGGCAATGGTTTAAGATTTCAGCCAGGCAAAGAAATCCAGCAGAGAATCTTGAAATAATTAATAAACAAAGAAGTTACAGTTAGAAATTGTAGGAGAGATCTCGTTTTTCGCGACAATATGGCGTATTTCTTGCCGATTCCAGGATTATTCCGTCCATAGTGTAAAACCCCGTTTACACATTCTGACGGAAGATATAGATTGGAAGGATTGCATTCACCAAGATAAGTATGGCAACACTGGAACAGACATGAATTATCAGAACGACGATTTACGCATCAAAGAAATCAAAGAGTTACTTCCTCCTGTCGCACTGCTGGAAAAATTCCCTGCTACTGAAAATGCCGCGAATACGGTTGCCCATGCCCGAAAAGCGATCCATAAGATCCTGAAAGGTAATGATGATCGCCTGTTAGTGGTGATTGGTCCGTGCTCAATTCATGATCCTGTCGCGGCTAAAGAGTATGCCACTCGCTTGCTGGCGCTGCGTGAAGAGCTAAAAGACGACCTGGAAATCGTAATGCGCGTCTATTTTGAAAAGCCGCGTACCACGGTGGGCTGGAAAGGGCTGATTAACGATCCGCATATGGATAACAGCTTCCAGATCAACGACGGTCTGCGTATTGCCCGTAAATTGCTGCTTGATATTAACGACAGCGGTCTGCCAGCGGCGGGTGAGTTTCTCGACATGATCACCCCACAATATCTCGCTGACCTGATGAGCTGGGGCGCAATTGGCGCACGTACTACGGAATCGCAGGTGCACCGCGAACTGGCATCTGGTCTTTCTTGCCCGGTAGGTTTCAAAAATGGCACAGACGGTACGATTAAAGTGGCTATCGATGCCATTAATGCCGCCGGTGCGCCGCACTGCTTCCTTTCAGTGACCAAATGGGGTCATTCGGCGATTGTGAATACCAGCGGTAACGGCGATTGCCATATCATTCTGCGCGGCGGTAAAGAGCCTAACTACAGCGCGAAGCACGTTGCTGAAGTGAAAGAAGGGCTGAACAAAGCAGGCCTGCCAGCACAAGTGATGATTGATTTCAGCCATGCCAACTCGTCCAAACAGTTTAAAAAGCAGATGGATGTGTGTGCGGACGTTTGCCAGCAGATTGCTGGTGGCGAAAAAGCCATTATTGGTGTGATGGTGGAAAGCCATCTGGTGGAAGGCAATCAGAGCCTCGAGAGCGGGGAGCCGCTGGCTTATGGCAAGAGTATCACCGATGCCTGTATTGGCTGGGATGATACCGATGCTCTGTTACGTCAACTGGCGAATGCAGTAAAAGCGCGTCGCGGGTAAGGTTTAATTGTCGGATGCACCGCCAGAGTGGCGTATCCGATGAATCACCATAGGCCTGATAAGATGCGCAGCGTCGCATCAGGCAATGTGCTCCATTGTTAGCAACAAAAAAGCCGACTCGCTTGCAGTCGGCTTTCTCATTATTAAACAAATGACGTTTACTTCGCTTTACCCTGGTTAGCGACAGCAGCTGCTTTCGCCGCGATCTCGTCAGCATTACCCAGATAATAGCGTTTCAGCGGTTTGAAGTTCTCGTCGAACTCATACACCAGCGGCACGCCAGTCGGGATATTTAGCTCAAGAATCTCTTCTTCGCTCATGTTATCAAGATATTTCACCAGCGCACGCAACGAGTTACCATGAGCGGCGATGATTACGCGCTCACCGCTCTTCATACGCGGCAGAATGGTTTCATTCCAGTAAGGGATCACGCGGTCAATGGTCAGCGCCAGGCTTTCAGTCAGCGGCAGCTCTTTCTCGCTCAGTTTCGCGTAACGCGGATCGTGGCCCGGATAACGCTCATCATCTTTAGTCAGTTCCGGCGGAGTCACCGCAAAACCACGACGCCACTGTTTCACCTGCTCGTCGCCATACTTTTCAGCAGTTTCCGCTTTGTTCAGACCCTGCAACGCACCGTAGTGACGTTCGTTCAGTTTCCAGGATTTCTCAACGGGCAGCCATGCCTGATCCAGTTCGTCCAGCACGTTCCACAGGGTATGGATAGCGCGTTTCAGCACAGAGGTGTAAGCAAAGTCAAAGCTGTAACCTTCCTCTTTCAGCAGCTTACCTGCTGCTTTTGCTTCGCTTACGCCTTTCTCAGACAGATCCACGTCGTACCAACCGGTGAAACGGTTTTCTTTGTTCCACTGACTTTCGCCATGACGAACCAGAACCAGCTTAGTTACAGCCATATACTTACTCCTCAAATCATCTTTTAATGATAATAATTCTCATTATATTGCCGTGACGAAGCAACAGCAATGCTTACGCATAACCATAGCGAAAATAGTGTCGCAGTGTAAGGTTGTTGTGAATATTGAGTTGCAAATATGTCGGTATTTGCTGGTGATTTGAACAATACGAGGATAAAGCCCTCATGACGAGGGCTTAACATTACTCAGCAATAAACTGATATTCCGTCAGGCTGGAATACTCTTCGCCAGGACGCAGGAAGCAGTCCGGCTGCGGCCATTCAGGGTGGTTCGGGCTGTCCGGCAGAAACTCGCTTTCCAGCGCCAGCCCCTGCCAGTCGGCGTAAGGTTCAGTTCCTCTTGATGGTGTGCCGCCGAGGAAGTTGCCGGAGTAGAATTGCAGAGCCGGAGCGGTGGTGTAGACCTTCAGCTGCAATTTTTCATCTGCTGACCAGACATGCGCCGCCACTTTTTTGCCATCGCCTTTGGCCTGTAACAAGAACGCGTGATCGTAACCTTTCACTTTGCGCTGATCGTCGTCGGCAAGAAACTCACTGGCGATGATTTTGGCGCTGCGGAAATCAAAAGACGTTCCGGCGACAGATTTCAGGCCGTCGCGCGGAATGCCGCCTTCATCAACCGGCAGGTATTCGTCCGCCAGAATCTGCAACTTGTGATTGCGCACGTCAGACTGCTCGCCGTCAAGATTGAAATAGACGTGATTAGTCATATTCACCGGGCAAGGTTTATCAACTGTGGCGCGATAAGTAATAGAGATGCGGTTATCGTCGGTCAGACGATATTGCACCGTTGCGCCGAGATTACCCGGAAAGCCCTGGTCGCCATCATCTGAACTCAGGGCAAACAGCACCTGACGATCGTTCTGGTTCACAATCTGCCAGCGGCGTTTGTCGAACCCTTCCGGGCCGCCGTGCAGTTGGTTGACGCCCTGACTTGGCAACAGCGTCACGGTTTCACCGTCAAAGGTATAACGACTATTGGCGATACGGTTGGCATAACGACCAATAGAGGCCCCAAGAAATGCAGCCTGATCCTGGTAGCATTCCGGGCTGGCGCAGCCAAGCAGAGCCTCGCGGACGCTGCCATCGGAAAGCGGAATACGGGCGGAAAGTAAAGTCGCACCCCAGTCCATCAGCGTGACTACCATCCCTGCGTTGTTACGCAAAGTTAACAGTCGGTACGGCTGACCATCGGGTGCCAGTGCGGGAGTTTCGTTCAGCACTGTCCTGCTCCTTGTGATGGTTTACAAACGTAAAAAGTCTCTTTAATACCTGTTTTTGCTTCATATTGTTCAGCGACAGCTTGCTGTACGGCAGGCACCAGCTCTTCCGGGATCAGCGCGACGATACAGCCGCCAAATCCGCCGCCGGTCATGCGTACGCCACCTTTGTCGCCAATCACAGCTTTGACGATTTCTACCAGAGTGTCAATTTGCGGCACGGTGATTTCGAAATCATCGCGCATAGAGGCATGAGACTCCGCCATCAACTCGCCCATACGTTTCAGGTCGCCTTGCCCCAGCGCGCTGGCAGCTTCAACGGTGCGGGCGTTTTCAGTCAGGATATGACGCACGCGTTTCGCCACGATTGGGTCCAGCTCATGTGCAACAGCGTTGAACTCTTCAATGGTGACATCGCGCAGAGCTGGCTGCTGGAAGAAACGCGCACCGGTTTCGCACTGTTCACGACGGGTGTTGTATTCGCTGCCAACCAGGGTACGTTTGAAGTTACTGTTGATGATGACCACAGCTACGCCTTTCGGCATGGAAACCGCTTTGGTCCCCAGCGAGCGGCAGTCGATCAGCAAGGCATGATCTTTCTTGCCGAGTGCGGAAATTAGTTGATCCATGATCCCGCAGTTACAGCCAACAAACTGGTTTTCTGCTTCCTGACCGTTAAGCGCGATTTGTGCGCCGTCCAGCGGCAGATGATAAAGCTGCTGCAATACGGTTCCGACCGCGACTTCGAGTGAGGCGGAAGAACTTAACCCGGCACCCTGCGGCACGTTGCCGCTGATCACCATGTCCACGCCGCCGAAGTTGTTGTTACGCAGTTGCAGATGTTTCACCACGCCACGAACGTAGTTCGCCCATTGATAGTTTCCATGCGCGACAATGGGCGCATCGAGGGAAAACTCGTCAGTCTGATTTTCATAATCGGCTGCCATTACGCGAACTTTACGGTCATCGCGTGGCGCACAGCTAATGACGGTTTGATAATCAATCGCGCAGGGCAGAACGAAACCGTCGTTGTAGTCGGTGTGTTCACCAATCAAATTCACGCGGCCAGGCGCCTGAATGGTGTGAGTGGCAGGGTAGCCAAATGCGTTGGCAAACAGAGATTGTGTTTTTTCTTTCAGACTCATTTCTTACACTCCGGATTCGCGAAAATGGATATCGCTGACTGCGCGCAAACGCTCTGCTGCCTGTTCTGCCGTCAGATCACGCTGGGTTTCTGCCAGCATTTCATAACCGACCATAAATTTACGTACGGTGGCGGAGCGCAGCAGAGGCGGATAAAAGTGCGCGTGCAGCTGCCAGTGTTGATTCTCTTCGCCATTAAACGGCGCACCGTGCCAGCCCATAGAGTAGGGGAAGGAGCACTGGAAGAGGTTGTCATAACGACTGGTCAGCTTTTTCAACGCCAGCGCAAGATCGCTGCGCTGGGCGTCGGTCAAATCGGTGATCCGCAAAACATGGGCTTTGGGCAGCAGTAGCGTTTCGAACGGCCAGGCAGCCCAGTAAGGCACTACGGCTAACCAGTGTTCGGTTTCGACAACGGTACGGCTACCGTCTGCCAGCTCGCGCTGGACATAATCCACCAGCATTGGCGATTTCTGCTCGGCAAAATATTCTTTTTGCAGGCGGTCTTCGCGCTCAGCTTCGTTAGGCAGGAAGCTATTTGCCCAAATCTGTCCGTGCGGATGCGGGTTAGAGCACCCCATCGCTGCACCTTTGTTTTCAAATACCTGCACCCACGGATAGGTTTTTCCCAGCTCTGCGGTTTGCTCCTGCCAGGTTTTGACGATTTCCGTCAATGCCGCAACGCTGAGTTCTGGCAGTGTTTTACTGTGATCAGGTGAAAAGCAGATCACCCGGCTGGTACCGCGCGCGCTCTGGCAACGCATCAACGGATCGTTGCTTTCTGGCGCATCTGGCGTGTCAGACATCAGGGCCGCAAAGTCATTGGTAAAAACGTAAGTCCCGGTGTAATCGGGGTTTTTATCGCCAGTCACCCGCACATTACCTGCGCAGAGGAAGCAATCTGGATCGTGCGCAGGTAACACCTGTTTGGCTGGCGTTTCCTGCGCCCCCTGCCAGGGGCGCTTAGCGCGGTGCGGTGAAACCAGAATCCATTGCCCGGTGAGCGGGTTGTAGCGGCGATGTGGATGATCAACGGGATTAAATTGCGTCATGGTCGTTCCTTAATCGGGATATCCCTGTGGATGGCGTGACTGCCAGTGCCAGGTGTCCTGCGCCATTTCATCGAGTGTGCGCGTTACGCGCCAGTTCAGTTCGCGATCGGCTTTACTGGCGTCCGCCCAGTAGGCCGGAAGGTCGCCCTCGCGACGCGGTGCAAAATGATAGTTAACCGGTTTGCCGCAGGCTTTGCTGAAGGCATTAACCACGTCCAGCACGCTGCTGCCGACGCCTGCGCCGAGGTTGTAGATGTGTACGCCTGGCTTGTTCGCCAGTTTTTCCATCGCCACGACGTGACCGTCCGCCAGATCCATTACGTGGATGTAATCGCGTACGCCAGTACCATCTTCGGTCGGATAATCGTTACCAAAAATTGCCAGCGAGTCGCGACGGCCTACAGCAACCTGGGCAATGTACGGCATCAGGTTATTCGGAATGCCTTGCGGATCTTCGCCCATATCGCCCGACGGATGCGCGCCAACCGGGTTGAAGTAGCGCAGCAGGGCAATGCTCCAGTCCGGCTGGGCTTTTTGCAGATCGGTGAGGATCTGTTCCACCATCAGTTTGCTTTTGCCATAAGGGCTTTGCGGTGTGCCGGTCGGGAAGCTTTCAACGTATGGAATTTTGGGCTGATCGCCATAGACGGTGGCGGAGGAGCTAAAAATAAAGTTTTTGACGTTAGCGGCGCGCATGGCGCTAATCAGGCGCAGAGTACCGTTGACATTGTTGTCGTAATATTCCAGCGGTTTTTGTACCGATTCGCCAACGGCTTTTAACCCGGCGAAGTGGATCACGGTGTCGATAGCGTGATCGTGCAGGATCTCGGTCATCAACGCTTCGTTACGGATATCGCCTTCAACAAACGTTGGATGTTTGCCGCCTAAACGCTCGATAACAGGCAGTACGCTGCGCTTACTGTTACAGAGGTTATCAAGAATGATGACATCATGACCGTTTTGCAGTAATTGCACACAGGTATGACTTCCAATGTAACCGCTACCACCGGTAACCAGAACTCTCATAATTCGCTCCATTAGGCTTATGGTATGAAATAACCATAGCATAACAAAGATGCGAAAAGTGTGACATGGAATAAATTAGTGGAATCGTTTACACAAGAATTTAGCCGTTTTTTATGTGCGATTAATTTATTATAAAACAGAGGGTTTATGAATGATTGCGCTTTTTATCTGAAAAAAAAGATGCGGTTTCATGCCTGGATGCGTCGAACTGTGGGCCGGATAACGCGTTTACGCCGCATCCGGCACGGTCAGCACTACCGACTCAGTTTATTTTTGTCAGTGCATAGCGATAAAGGTCACCGTCCGGCACGAACTCCAGACGATGGGTAATACAGGCAGGCGCATCTTCAGCATGGTGCGAAACAAACAATAATTGCGTTTCACCTTCGCTAATCAGCACATCAACAAAACGGCGGATAAGCTGGCGATTGAGCGGATCCAGCCCCTGCAATGGTTCATCGAGAATAAGCAACGTTGGATGTTTCACCAGCGCGCGGACGATCAGCGCCAGACGCTGCTGTCCCCAGGAAAGGCTATGGAACGGAGCGTCAGCCGTGCGTTTATCAATGCCGAGAATATCCAGCCACTGCTGCACCAGTTTTTGCTGGCGATCCGAAACTGCCTGATAAATGCCAATCGAATCAAAATAGCCAGAAAGGATCACATTACGCACGGTAGTGCTGACCCGGTAATCCAGATGCAAACTACTGCTGACGTAACCGATATGCTTTTTAATATCCCAGATGGTTTCGCCGCTGCCGCGACGTCGTCCGAAAAGCGTCAAATCGTTGCTGTAACCTTGCGGATGATCGCCAGTAATCAGGCTTAATAATGTCGATTTTCCCGCGCCATTGGGCCCGATAATTTGCCAGTTTTCGCCAGGATTCACCTGCCAGCTAAGGTTATTAAGAATGGGGCGATCGTTATAAGAAACCACGCCGTTGTTCAGCACAATGCGCGGTTCGTTGGCGGGTAAGGCGTGACGTGCTGAAGGTTCATCCGGCTCCGGCAGTTGCACACCTTCAAGCTGTTCGCTATGCGCCAGTTGCGCGACGAGTGCTTGCTGGAGCAGTTCCTCTTTAGCGCCAGTTTCCGCTAACGTGCAATCCGCCAGCACGCCAGCAAACTGGACAAATTCCGGGATCTCATCGAAGCGATTGAGCACCAGTACCAGAGTAATACCGGACTGATGTAACGAGGCGAGTCGCTCAGCCAGCTGCTGACGTGAGGCAACATCCAGGCCATCGAACGGCTCATCAAGAATCAGTAAGTCAGGCTCCGACATCAGCGCCTGACACAGCAGGGTTTTTCGCGTCTCGCCAGTGGAAAGATATTTAAAACGTCGGTCGAGCAGGGCGGTAATGCCGAACTGCTGCGCCAGTTGCGCGCAACGCGGTGCATCCTTAACTTCATCCTGAATGATCTCAGCCGTGGTGCGCCCGGTGTCATCTTCGCCAGGGTCGAGCATATCGGTGTTATTCCGCTGCCATTCGTCGCTGACGAGCTTTTGCAATTGCTCGAAGGAGAGACGAGTGATGTGGGAAAACTGGCTTTGCCGTTCACCTTTCAAAAGCGGAAGTTCCCCGGCCAGCGCGCGGGCCAGCGCTGACTTCCCGCTTCCATTCGAACCGACAAACGCCCAACTATCACCCGCGTTTAACATTAACTGAGGTAATTGCAGCGTTTTTGTGTCGCTAAGACGAAACGTGCCTTGCAAAATTTGCAACAATGACATTTTATATCCCATTTTTTGCAGCGATTACTGACAGGGATACGTGTTTCATAACAAATTGTCAACACGCTTAGCACAGTGTGGCGATAATCACGCTGTCGGCATTAAAGTAGGCCGTGACATTCTGTCCTTGCTCAAGAGAAGCCGCTTCATTTACCGGCACCGTGGCGCACAGGGTTTGCCCGTCGGGTAGCGCCATTAATACTTCGCACTGTTCTGCGCCGCGCTCTATATGGCGAATAATGCCCGGCAATTGGTTGTCGGCACTCTGGGCTACGGTGTCATCCTGGGTAATGTTCACCCACGGCGCTTTCAGCAGAATCAACACTTCTTTGCCTTCATCCAGCCCCAGACGAGCGCCACTTTGCGCGGTAATCGCGACTTTCAGACGTGTTTTACCATCGGCCAGTAAGACATCAACATGCTGTTGAACGTCATCATGATTGCGGGCGGTGATGGTGCCGAACCACTGGTTACGGGCGCTGGTTTGCAGTGAAAAACGTGAGATCGCGGCCAGCAGGCTGTTCAGCGGCAGGGCGTCATCGTCACTTAACACATCAAAGGCTTTTTGCTGGATCTGGGCGAGAAGATCGTAAAGCTGAATCAGTCGCTGACCATAGCGGGTCAGCACAGCACCGCCACCGCCTTTTCCGCCCGTAGCGCGTTCAACCAGCGTATGCTCACTTAACTGATTCATTTCGTTAATGGCATCCCAGGCGCTTTTATAGCTGATACCGGCATCTTTCGCCCCCTGGCTGATGGAACCGGAAAGCGCGATGTGTTTTAGTAGCGAAATGCGGCGTGGGTCGGCAAAGAGCTTTTGTTGAAGCTTAAGGGTGAGAAGGATTTCGGCCTGCATAACAATGTCCTGGCAAAAATCTTATTGTGACGGAAAATGAGCGCCACGCAAAGCTGACCGCACAAAAGGGGAGTGCTTTTCTGTGCTTAACGGTTAGAATAGTCACAGGACTACATCTGGAGTTGACCATGTTAGAGTTATTAAAAAGTCTGGTATTCGCCGTAATCATGGTACCTGTCGTGATGGCCATCATCCTGGGTCTGATTTACGGTCTTGGTGAAGTATTCAACATCTTTTCTGGTGTTGGTAAAAAAGACCAGCCCGGACAAAATCATTGATTCCATGAATGCCCGCTGAGTCGGGCATTTTCTTTTTCTCAACTTCCTGCTTTTCCTGCCGATATTTTTTCTAACTACCTCTCAAAGGTTAGCAATAACTGCTGGGAAAATTCCGAACTTGCCGTTATATTGACGCCTACATAACGTTAAATAAAGGGGTTACAAATGGCTCGTAAATGGTTAAACCTGTTTGCCGGGGCGGCGCTCTCTTTCACTGTTGCTGGCAATGCGTTGGCGGATGAAGGGAAAATCACGGTTTTTGCCGCAGCATCACTGACCAACGCGATGCAGGATATCGCTACGCAGTATAAAAAAGAGAAAGGCGTAGACGTCGTTTCTTCTTTCGCCTCTTCTTCTACTCTGGCTCGTCAGATTGAAGCAGGTGCGCCAGCGGATCTGTTTATTTCTGCCGATCAGAAATGGATGGATTATGCAATTGATAAAAAAGGAATTGATACCGCCACGCGTCAAACATTGCTCGGCAATAGCCTGGTCGTTGTAGCACCGAAAGCCAGCGAGCAGAAAGAGTTCACCATCGACAGCAAAACTAACTGGACTTTGCTGCTGAATGGCGGCCGCCTGGCGGTTGGCGATCCAGAACATGTTCCGGCTGGCATTTATGCGAAAGAAGCTCTGCAAAAACTGGGCGCATGGGATACGCTCTCCCCGAAACTGGCTCCGGCAGAAGATGTTCGTGGGGCGCTGGCGCTGGTCGAACGTAATGAAGCGCCGCTGGGTATTGTCTACGGTTCTGACGCAGTTGCCAGCAAAGGGGTAAAAGTGGTCGCCACCTTCCCGGAAGATTCGCATAAAAAAGTGGAATATCCGGTTGCCGTCGTGGAAGGGCATAACAACGCGACAGTGAAAGCATTTTACGATTATCTGAAGGGACCGCAGGCTGCGGAAATCTTTAAACGTTACGGATTTACAACTAAGTAATGATACTGACCGATCCAGAATGGCAGGCGGTTTTACTAAGCCTGAAAGTTTCTTCCCTGGCTGTGCTGTTTAGCCTGCCGTTTGGGATCTTTTTTGCCTGGTTACTGGTGCGTTGCACGTTTCCGGGCAAAGCTCTGCTCGACAGCGTACTGCATCTACCGCTGGTGTTACCGCCCGTGGTTGTCGGTTACTTGCTGTTAGTTTCTATGGGACGGCGCGGATTTATCGGCGAACGCCTGTATGACTGGTTTGGCATTACCTTCGCGTTTAGCTGGCGCGGCGCGGTTCTCGCTGCCGCCGTCATGTCTTTTCCGTTGATGGTGCGGGCGATTCGTCTGGCGCTGGAAGGGGTTGATGTCAAACTGGAACAGGCCGCAAGAACGCTGGGGGCCGGGCGCTGGCGCGTTTTCTTTACTATCACGTTACCGCTGACGTTGCCGGGAATTATCGTCGGTACAGTACTGGCTTTCGCCCGTTCGCTCGGTGAATTTGGCGCAACCATCACCTTTGTTTCGAACATTCCAGGTGAAACGCGAACCATTCCTTCTGCCATGTATACCCTGATCCAGACCCCAGGCGGTGAAAGCGGCGCAGCGAGACTGTGCATTATTTCTATTGCGCTGGCGATGATCTCCCTGTTGATTTCAGAATGGCTGGCCAGAATCAGCCGTGAACGGGCGGGGCGGCTAATCATGCTGGAACTGAATTTTTCCCAGACCTTGGGCAACCATTGCCTGACTATTAATGAAACGCTGCCCGCCAATGGCATCACTGCTATCTTTGGCGTCTCCGGTGCCGGAAAAACTTCGCTGATTAACGCCATTAGTGGACTGACGCGCCCGCAAAAAGGGCGGATTGTCCTCAATGGTCGGGTACTAAATGATGCCGAAAAAGGTATCTGCCTGACGCCGGAAAAGCGTCGCGTTGGCTATGTGTTTCAGGATGCACGGCTGTTCCCGCATTACAAAGTGCGTGGCAATCTGCGCTACGGTATGGCGAAAAGTATGGTCGATCAGTTCGATAAGCTGGTGGCGCTTTTAGGCATTGAACCGTTGCTTGACCGTTTACCGGGCAGCCTGTCCGGAGGCGAAAAACAGCGTGTGGCAATTGGTCGGGCATTGCTGACGGCTCCGGAATTATTATTGCTGGATGAACCACTGGCGTCGCTGGATCTTCCGCGCAAACGCGAGTTATTGCCTTATCTGCAACGGCTGACGCGGGAAATCAACATTCCGATGCTGTATGTCAGTCATTCGCTGGATGAAATCCTCCATCTGGCGGACAAAGTGATGGTACTGGAAAACGGCCAGGTGAAAGCTTTCGGGGCGCTGGAAGAAGTGTGGGGCAGTAGCGTGATGAATCCGTGGCTGCCGAAAGAGCAACAAAGCAGCATTCTGAAAGTAACGGTACTGGAACATCATCCGCGTTACGCAATGACCGCGCTGGCGCTGGGCGATCAGCATTTATGGGTTAATAAGCTGGATGAACCGCTGCAAGCCGCGCTACGCATCCGCATCCAGGCTTCCGATGTTTCTCTGGTTTTACAACCGCCGCAACAAACCAGCATCCGCAATGTGCTGCGCGCAAAAGTCGTCAATAGCTATGATGATAACGGCCAGGTGGAAGTGGAACTGGAAGTCGGCGGTAAAACGCTGTGGGCGCGAATAAGCCCGTGGGCCAGGGATGAACTGGCGATCAAACCTGGCCTGTGGCTATACGCGCAAATTAAAAGTGTGTCGATAACCGCCTGATTAAATCAGGTGGCTATAAATAAACTGGGCGATGCTGTCGGTGGTATTGTCACCAATCACGATATTGGCGCGTGCTTTTACCGCGTCATCGGCATTGCCCATCGCTACACCCGTTCCGGCAGCCTCGAGCATACTGATATCATTGAAGTTATCGCCGAATGCGACTACGTTTTCCATCGACCAGCCTTGCGCCTCAACCCATTTCGTCAGGCGTTTGCCTTTACTGTTGCCGCCGCGCGCAATATCAACCTGATCGTGCCAGGACCATTCACACTCCAGACCCAACTCATGTTCAACATGCTTACCAAAATGCTGTAACTGCGGCAGGTCATCGTGCGTCAGAGCGAACTTCCACACGGCGTTAACTTGTTGCGCCGTTTCAGCCAGAGAAGCGACTTGTGTGAAAGTCGGGCGCTGTTCCGGCGGCAAAGTCTGCGCCCAGTTAGACGTGCGAATGACATGTCCGGTCGGATGCTCATAGACCATTGCGTCATCCACATACATCAGACCGTGAATGTGGTGTTCATTCAGCATCTCAATGAGTTGCAGGGCTTTGTTAACGGGCATTGGATCGGCTTCAAGCACAGTTTTTGCATGATAATCATACAAATAGGTGCCATTACAGCAAATAGCAGGTGTATCCAGCGCCAGCGCCTGATAAAAAGGATGAATAGCGACGTGATGGCGACCCGTGACGATAATCAATTGGTAACCTGCTTCGCGAGCGCGGGCAAGCGCTTCAATCGATGAGGGAAGCAGAGTCTTTTTCGGGGTCAATAAGGTGCCGTCTAAGTCGAGAGCAATCACGCGTGTGGTCATGGCGTTTTCCAGATTAAGGTTAAGAATTTTCGTCTGCGAGAATGGTACACCGATACCACTATCGGACAAAATTCTGCGTTTTAATTCAGCATTCACCGCCAAAAGCGACTAATTTTAGCTGTTAAAGTCAGTTGCTAAATGCAAAGGAGCATTCATGAAGCAAACAGTTTATATCGCCAGCCCTGAGAGCCAGCAAATTCACGTCTGGAACCTGAATCATGAAGGCGTGCTGACGCTGACACAGGTTGTCGATGTGCCGGGGCAGGTGCAGCCAATGGTGGTCAGCCCGGATAAACGTTATCTCTATGTTGGTGTTCGCCCTGAGTTTCGCGTCCTGGCGTATCGTATCGCCCCGGACGATGGCGCACTGACCTTTGCCGCAGAGTCTGCGCTGCCGGGTAGCCCGACGCATATTTCCACCGATCACCAGGGGCAGTTTGTCTTTGTAGGTTCTTACAATGCGGGTAACGTGAGCGTAACGCGTCTGGAAGATGGCCTGCCAGTGGGCGTTGTCGATGTGGTTGAGGGACTGGACGGCTGTCATTCCGCCAATATTTCACCAGATAACCGCACCCTGTGGGTTCCGGCATTAAAGCAGGATCGTATTTGCCTGTTTACGGTCAGCGATGACGGTCATCTGGTGGCGCAGGACCCGGCAGAAGTGACTACCGTTGAAGGGGCCGGTCCGCGTCATATGGTGTTCCATCCAAACGAACAATATGCATATTGCGTCAATGAGTTAAACAGCTCAGTGGATGTCTGGGAACTGAAAGATCCGCACGGCAATATCGAATGTGTCCAGACGCTGGATATGATGCCGGAAAACTTCTCCGACACCCGTTGGGCGGCAGATATTCATATCACCCCGGATGGTCGTCATTTATACGCCTGCGACCGTACCGCCAGTCTGATTACCGTTTTCAGCGTTTCGGAAGATGGCAGCGTGTTGAGTAAAGAAGGCTTCCAGCCAACGGAAACTCAGCCGCGCGGCTTTAATGTTGATCACAGTGGCAAATATCTGATTGCTGCCGGGCAAAAATCGCACCATATCTCGGTATACGAAATTGTCGGCGAGCAGGGGCTGCTGCATGAAAAAGGCCGCTATGCGGTAGGGCAGGGGCCAATGTGGGTTGTGGTGAACGCACACTAACCGCTGATTTACCCGGCGCTGAATCTCCTGCGCCGGGAGTATTAGCCCATCTCCTGTAACGCGTGTCTCTGGCGTTCGACGATATTGGTCCACAAATTGTCTTTATCGTCAGTCCATAAATTAATCAGCAAGGCAAAAAAGCGTTCTGCTGCTGGAGAAAGTACGGCATCTTTACGGCGAATTATTCCCAATGTTCGACGTATAACGGGTTCCACCAATGGGATACCAATAATCGAAGAATAGGGCGCATGAGGCATTGCCAGGCCAGGAAGCGCCGAAATCCCCAGTCCCGCTTCCACCAATCCTAATGACGTCGAAAGATGA
This sequence comes from Escherichia sp. E2661, assembly GCF_004745185.1. Lineage (NCBI taxonomy): Bacteria > Pseudomonadati > Pseudomonadota > Gammaproteobacteria > Enterobacterales > Enterobacteriaceae > Escherichia > Escherichia sp. E2661. The sequence goes on along the minus strand of NZ_PDIG01000003.1, from coordinate 39,809 downwards.
CGCACTTCATAAAACCAGTCCAGTTTCCAGGGCTTATCGGACAATTTTTGCTCAATCAGCAGTCGGTTGCCGCTGGAGGAACGCACGCCAATCATTTTGTAACCTACTAACTCCTGCCATTCCACCAGCTGCTTTTTGGCCAATGGATGGTCACGCCGACAGGCCAGCACGAACGGCTCATTGACCAGTGGGGTAAAGTCAATGGATGAATTTGTGACATTGTTCATGTTTATGCCAAAGTCAGATTCATTGCACAGCACCGATTCCATGCAATTATTCGTGCCTTGTTCCAGAATCCGCACTTTAATATTGGGATACAGCTCATTAAATTTACCGATTGCCAGTGGTAAAAAATAAAATACCGCGGTCGGAATACACGCTAACGTCACCATACCACGATGATAAGCATTCATATCGCGAATACTAAAAAGCGTTTCATCGAATTTCTTTATTAATTCCCGAGCCTCCGGGAGCAACCTTTTTCCTGCTTTTGTTAACGTAACCTTGCGAGTTGTACGCTCAAAAAGTTGAATGTGTAAATCTTCTTCCATCTTTTTTATTCTGCGCGTTAATGCAGGTTGCGTAATATTAAGTAATTTAGCAGCATTGTTAAATGAACTGGACTCTGCCAGCGTAACAAATGCCTTCATACTTGATAATTCATGCTTCATTATTACTCCGAAAAATGGAAGCGGTGCGTTTTAGTGATTTACAGTTAAACAGTTTAACTGCAATTTAATCACTTAAATTAATGAAAAAAATGTTATTAATCGTGGAGCTAAAGTCATTAGAGATGCTTTGCCCTTAATGTAACCATATCGCAATAAGTTATGTTTTTAAATTGAGGGCATTATTATGAAAAAAATACCCTGCGTGATGATGCGAGGTGGAACCTCGAGGGGCGCGTTCCTGTTAGCGGAACATTTACCCGAAGATCAAACGCAGCGCGATAAAATATTGATGGCAATTATGGGTTCCGGTAACGATCTGGAAATAGACGGTATCGGCGGCGGTAATCCGCTGACCAGTAAAGTCGCCATTATTAGCCGTTCCGACGATCCGCGTGCTGATGTCGATTATCTGTTTGCTCAGGTTATCGTCCATGAGCAGCGTGTCGATACGACACCCAACTGCGGCAATATGCTGTCTGGGGTTGGGGCATTCGCCATTGAAAATGGTTTGATTGCCGCGACATCACCGGTCACCCGTGTGCGTATCCGCAACGTCAATACTGGTACGTTCATCGAAGCTGATGTGCAAACGCCAAATGGTGTTGTCAAGTACGAGGGTAGCGCCAGAATTGATGGTGTGCCAGGGACAGCCGCACCGGTCGCTCTCACTTTCCTGAATGCCGCAGGAACAAAAACCGGAAAAGTCTTCCCGACTGATAAACAGATTGATTATTTTGACGATGTTCCAGTGACCTGTATTGATATGGCGATGCCAGTCGTCATTATTCCGGCTGAATATCTGGGCAAAACAGGCTATGAATTACCGGCGGAACTGGATGCCGACAAAGCATTATTAGCCCGCATTGAATCTATCCGTCTGCAAGCGGGTAAAGCAATGGGCTTAGGCGATGTCAGTAATATGGTTATCCCTAAACCTGTGCTTATTTCTCCAGCGCAGAAAGGCGGGGCAATTAATGTGCGTTATTTTATGCCGCATTCTTGCCATCGCGCGCTGGCGATAACTGGCGCTATTGCTATTTCCAGTAGCTGTGCATTGGAAGGCACCGTCACCCGACAAATCGTCCCTTCTGTGGGGTACGGCAATATCAATATTGAACACCCCAGTGGTGCGCTTGACGTTCATTTAAGTAATGAAGGTCAGGATGCCACAACGTTACGTGCATCTGTTATTCGGACGACCAGAAAAATATTTTCCGGTGAAGTTTATCTTCCCTGAAAAATTTTGTTGGCGTGATAAGGACAATCAATAAAGGACTTCTGTATGAGTCATACAGAAAGAACAGGATTTTAAATGAATAAGAAATCGTTATGGAAGCTAATTCTGATATTAGCGATCCCATGTATTATTGGCTTTATGCCAGCCCCGGCAGGATTAAGCGAACTGGCATGGGTACTTTTTGGTATTTACCTGGCGGCGATTGTGGGGCTGGTTATCAAGCCTTTCCCGGAACCTGTCGTACTGTTAATTGCCGTTGCTGCCTCAATGGTGGTGGTCGGTAACTTATCTGACGGTGCGTTTAAAACCACCGCCGTATTAAGCGGTTACTCTTCAGGTACCACCTGGCTGGTGTTCTCGGCGTTTACCTTAAGCGCCGCATTTGTGACCACCGGCTTAGGCAAACGTATTGCCTATTTGCTGATTGGTAAAATTGGTAGCACTACCCTGGGTCTGGGTTACGTTACGGTATTCCTCGATCTGGTACTGGCTCCAGCAACACCGTCTAACACCGCGCGTGCGGGCGGCATTGTATTACCGATCATCAACAGCGTGGCAGTGGCTTTGGGGTCAGAACCTGAAAAAAAGCCCGCGTCGTGTCGGACATTACTTGATGATGTCCATTTACATGGTCACCAAAACCACCAGCTATATGTTCTTTACCGCAATGGCAGGGAACATTCTGGCGCTGAAAATGATCAACGACATTCTGCACCTGCAAATTAGCTGGGGGGGGATGGGCGTTGGCCGCCGGTTTGCCGGGTATCATTATGCTGCTGGTCACTCCGCTGGTGATTTACACCATGTATCCGCCAGAAATTAAAAAGGTGGATAACAAAACCATCGCCAAAGCGGGCCTTGCTGAACTGGGGCCGATGAAAATCCGTGAAAAAATGCTGCTCGGTGTCTTTGTGCTGGCGCCGCTGGGCTGGATTTTCAGTAAAACGCTCGGGGTTGATGAATCCACTGTGGCAATCGTTGTTATGGCGACCATGCTGCTGCTGGGTATCGTTACCTGGGAAGACGTGGTTAAAAATAAAGGCGGCTGGAATACCTTAATCTGGTACGGCGGTATTATCGGCTTAAGCTCCTTATTATCGAAAGTTAAATTCTTCGAATGGTTAGCTGAAGTCTTTAAAAATAACCTGGCATTTGATGGTCACGGTAACGTTGCTTTCTTCGTTATTATTTTCCTTAGCATCATCGTACGTTATTTCTTCGCTTCCGGTAGTGCCTATATCGTTGCCATGTTACCGGTATTTGCCATGCTGGCGAACGTCTCCGGTGCACCGTTAATGTTAACCGCGCTGGCACTGTTGTTCTCCAACTCCTACGGCGGCATGGTTACTCACTATGGTGGCGCGGCTGGTCCGGTCATCTTTGGTGTGGGTTACAACGATATTAAATCCTGGTGGTTGGTCGGTGCGGTACTGACGATATTAACCTTCCTGGTGCATATCACCCTCGGCGTGTGGTGGTGGAATATGCTGATCGGCTGGAACATGCTGTAAATATACTCGTCATACTTCAAGTTGCATGTGCTGCGTCTGCGTTCGCTCACCCCAGTCACTTACTTAAGTAAGTGACTGGGGATTCACTCGCTTGTCGCCTTCCTGCAACTCGAATTATTTAGAGTATATCCATTTATTATCTTTCTGCGCACTTCACGGTGCGCAGATATCTGGAGCATTTGATGACCAAGTTATCTGAAAAAGGCGTGTTTCTCGCCAGTAATAACGAAATAATTGCCGAAGAACATTTCACCGGCGAAATAAAAAAAGAAGAAGCAAAAAAAGGCACTATTGCCTGGTCTATTCTCTCTTCTCATAATACGTCCGGAAATATGGATAAACTTAAAATTAAGTTTGATTCATTAGCCTCTCACGATATTACCTTTGTTGGTATTGTACAGACCGCTAAAGCGTCCGGTATGGAACGTTTCCCGCTGCCGTATGTGCTGACCAACTGCCATAACTCACTCTGTGCTGTGGGCGGCACCATTAACGGTGATGACCATATTTTTGGTTTATCGGCGGCTCAGCGTTATGGCGGTATTTTTGTGCCTCCGCACATTGCGGTCATCCATCAATATATGCGTGAGATGATGGCAGGCGGCGGCAAAATGATCCTCGGGTCAGACAGCCACACCCGTTACGGTGCATTAGGGACAATGGCAGTCGGTGAGGGCGGCGGCGAGCTGGTAAAACAACTGCTTAATGACACCTGGGATATCGACTATCCGGGCGTGGTTGCGGTGCATCTGACCGGAAAACCTGCGCCGTATGTGGGGCCGCAGGATGTGGCGCTGGCGATTATCGGCGCCGTGTTTAAAAACGGCTACGTCAAAAACAAAGTGATGGAATTCGTAGGTCCCGGTGTTGCTGCGCTCTCTACCGATTTCCGTAACAGCGTTGACGTAATGACCACTGAAACGACCTGTTTAAGTTCTGTCTGGCAAACTGATGAAGAAGTGCATAACTGGCTGGCGCTTCACGGTCGCGGCCAGGATTACTGCCAGCTTAACCCTCAACCGATGGCGTACTACGATGGCTGCATCAGCGTTGATTTAAGTGCCATCAAACCAATGATTGCGCTGCCGTTCCATCCGAGCAACGTGTATGAAATCGACACGCTGAACCAGAACCTGACCGACATTCTGCGTGAGATTGAAATTGAGTCCGAACGCGTGGCGCACGGTAAAGCCAAACTCTCGCTGCTGGATAAAGTGGAAAATGGTCGCCTGAAAGTGCAGCAGGGGATTATCGCGGGCTGTTCTGGCGGTAACTATGAAAACGTTATCGCCGCAGCAAATGCGCTGCGCGGTCAATCCTGTGGCAATGACACCTTCTCGCTGGCGGTTTACCCGTCATCACAGCCGGTGTTTATGGATCTCGCCAAAAAAGGTGTGGTAGCAGATTTGATTGGCGCAGGTGCAATCATCAGAACCGCGTTCTGCGGCCCATGCTTTGGCGCGGGCGATACGCCAATCAACAACGGTTTGAGTATTCGCCACACCACACGTAACTTCCCGAACCGCGAAGGCTCTAAGCCAGCCAATGGGCAGATGTCAGCGGTGGCGTTGATGGACGCTCGTTCTATCGCTGCGACTGCGGCAAACGGTGGCTATTTAACCTCTGCCAGCGAACTCGATTGCTGGGACAACGTGCCGGAGTACGCCTTCGATGTAACGCCGTATAAAAACCGTGTTTATCAGGGCTTTGTTAAAGGGGCGACTCAGCAACCGCTGATCTACGGACCGAACATCAAAGACTGGCCGGAATTGGGCGCGCTGACTGACAATATCGTCCTCAAAGTGTGCTCGAAGATCCTCGACGAAGTGACCACCACTGACGAATTGATTCCTTCCGGTGAAACCTCTTCGTATCGTTCAAATCCGATTGGTCTGGCGGAATTTACCCTGTCACGCCGTGATCCGGGTTATGTTGGCAGAAGTAAAGCCACTGCCGAGCTGGAAAATCAGCGTCTGGCGGGGAATGTCAGCGAACTGGCAGACGTTTTTGCGCGCATTAAGCAGATTGCTGGTCAGGAAAATAATGATCCGCTGCAAACTGAAATTGGCAGCATGGTCTATGCGGTCAAACCAGGCGATGGTTCTGCGCGTGAGCAGGCTGCGAGCTGCCAGCGAGTGATTGGCGGTCTGGCGAATATTGCCGAGGAGTACGCGACTAAACGCTACCGTTCTAACGTCATCAACTGGGGGATGTTACCGCTGCAAATGGCGGAGGCACCGAACTTTGACGTAGGTGATTACATTTACATCCCTGGCATTAAAGCGGCGCTGGATAATCCAGGTACGACATTTAAAGGTTATGTGATCCATAAAGATGCGCCGGTAACGGAGATTACGCTCTATATGGAAAGTCTGACTGCTGAAGAGCGCGAGATTATCAAAGCGGGTAGTTTGATTAACTTCAATAAAAACCGTCAGATATAAAAAGCGCCATGTGAATGTAGGTCGCATCCGGCACTTATTGTCGGATGCGATGCTTGCGCATCTTATCCGACCTACAAATCGCATCGAGCCGTAGGCCGGATAAGGCGTTTACGCAGCATTCGGCACTTATTGTCGGATGCGATGCTGGCGCATCTTATCCGACCTACAAATCGCATCGAACCGTAGGCCGGATAAGGTGTTTACGCCGTATTCGGCACTTATTGTCGGATGCGATGCTGACGCATCTTATCCGACCTACGAATCGCATCGAACTGTAGGCCGGATAAGGCGTTTACGCCGCATCCGGCAAATAGTTAATAGCTCTTACTTCTTAGCTTCTGCAACCACTTTGCTACCCACGCCGCGGTTATTGTATTCCCACATGCGGTTGTAGTTAGTGTCGTTCAGATTGCGCTGTACTTCGTCGCTATCGTCAACACTGCCGGTATTACCCGCAAATGGACGATTGGAAATCACCGCATCGGCCCACGGTTTAGCCGTGTTAAAACCTTCGTTGATGGCGCTATCACGGATCACCACCTGACCGTTGGTATTAGCATCAACATCCAGCGAGCGGCCCAGTTGCGCCACGCCATCACCGGAAGCATTGAAACGGCTGTTTACGGCGAGGAAACCGTAATAGATGTTAGACAGCGTAGCCGGTGCAAACACATACGCTTCTTGCTGGGTACGGGAGTTCACCACGCGGAATTCGGTGTTATCGAACACCACCGCGCCGCGACCAGAAACGATATCCACATCCCCTTCAATGTAGCTGTTGGTCACCAGCGTACGCGGTTGACGATTGGTTTCCAGACGGTTTTGCACACCACTGTTGGTGACAAAAAAGGTGTTCTGACGACCGAGAATGTTGACGTTATTGATCTGCACTTTGTCGCCATCAGTACGTAGTGCCACCGCCGGATGGTTACCCGCATCTACGCTATCGCCCAGCGTGTTTTCGATGGTCAGGTTTTGCAGTTGCAGGCCATTGTTTTGTGACCAGAAGACCGCAGAGCAGAGAACACCGATACTGTCGCTGCGTTTGCTCTGGCAGCTATCGTACATATACCACGCTGGTTTACCTGGCATATATTTGCCGCGCGGGTTGACGTCGTGACGCCAGTCGGCAGGGCTCATGCCACCATCAAGTGAAAGCCCAATCTTCACATCAATCGGTTTTTCGCCTGTACCGTACAGAGTAATTCCACCCGGAGCGGCAGGGACATAGACCGTGCCTTCATACTCACCAGGCATCACGGCAATATACTGGCGCTTGTTGGTACGCTTGATAATTGCCGCATCCACCGCTGCCTGAATCGTGGTATGCGTTACACCTTGGGTACCCGCCGGGCCGACAACAAAGTCAGGTTGCGCAGGCAGGGTAATCGGGGAAGGATTCCACGCTGCAGCACCAGGCGTCAGGGACGCAAAATAGTGTTGAGCATCGAAATTCTGCGCTTCTTTTGCCGACAGAATCGGGCGAGAAGAGGTACCAGGCGCGGTTTGATCTGAAGGACGTTGATCGGGCGGTGTTGAGCTACAGGCGGTCAGCGTCACGCCAAAAGCCAATGCCAGCGCCAGACGGGAAACTGAAAATGTGTTCACAGGTTGCTCCGGGCTATGAAATAGAAAAATGAATCCGTTGAAGCCTGCTTTTTTATACTAACTTGAGCGAAACGGGAAGGTAAAAAGACAAAAAGTTGTTTTTAATACCTTTAAGTGATACCAGATGGCATTGCGCCATCTGGCAGAGTGATTAACTGAACATTGCCGTAATCGAGGCGCTGGCCAGAGAGTGGAAATGAACGTTAAACCCGACCATCGCGCCGCTGGCGCCTTCATCGACATCAATACGTTCTACATCCAGCGCGTGAACGGTAAAAATGTAGCGATGGGTTTCGCCTTTCGGCGGCGCAGCGCCATCGTACCCGGTTTTACCAAAGTCGGTACGCGTCTGCAAAACGCCGTCTGGCATTGCTACCAGACCAGAGCCAAACCCTTGCGGTAATACGCGGGTATCAGCGGGTAAGTTAACAACTACCCAGTGCCACCAGCCGGAGCCGGTTGGCGCGTCCGGGTCATAGCAGGTGACAACAAAACTTTTCGTTCCCGCAGGAACATCATCCCACGCCAGATGCGGCGAAATATTATCGCCATCGTAACCCATGCCGTTAAAGACATGACGATGCGGCAGCTTATCGCCATCGCGCAGATCGTTACTGATGAGTTTCATGAACCCTCCTTTTTTGTTTGCAGAAAGTGTAGCCAGAAACCCTCACGCTGACTTCCCGTTATTGGCAAAAAAATGTTTCATCCTGTACCGCTCGGTTAACTGCTGCGGTCAGGCGCTGCAACTGTTGCGGGCGAATAATATAGGGCGGCATCAGGTAAATCAGTTTGCCAAAAGGCCGGATCCAGACGCCCTGTTCGACAAAGAATTTTTGCAGTGCTGCCATATTCACCGGGCGAGTGGTTTCAACCACACCAATTGCTCCCAGCACGCGCACATCGGCAACCATTTCGGCATCACGGGCGGGGGCAAGTTGCTCGCGCAGCTGTACTTCAATAGCCGCCACCTGCTGCTGCCAGTCGCCAGATTCGAGAATCGCCAGGCTGGCGTTTGCTGCCGCGCAGGCCAGCGGATTGCCCATAAAAGTTGGCCCGTGCATAAAGCAGCCGGCTTCGCCGTTACTGATGGTTTCCGCAACCTCGCGCGTGGTGAGCGTGGCGGAAAGGGTCATTGTGCCGCCGGTTAAGGCTTTACCGAGGCACAAAATGTCCGGCGCGATTTCTGCATGTTCACAGGCAAACAGTTTGCCGGTACGACCAAATCCGGTGGCTATCTCGTCGGCAATCAGCAAGATACCTTCGCGATCGCACATTTTGCGGATTCGTTTTAACCATTCCGGATGGTAGATGCGCATCCCGCCTGCGCCCTGGACAATCGGTTCAATGATCACCGCCGCGATTTCATGACGATGCGCCGCCATCAGGCGGGCAAAGCCCACCATATCGCGCTCATCCCATTCGCCATCCATGCGGCTTTGTGGAGCCGGAGCAAACAAGTTTTCCGGCAGATATCCCTTCCACAGGCTGTGCATTGAGTTGTCCGGGTCGCACACCGACATCGCGCCAAAGGTATCGCCATGATAACCATTGCGGAAGGTCAGAAAACGCTGGCGCGCTTCGCCTTTGGCCTGCCAGTACTGCAACGCCATTTTCATCGCGACTTCTACCGCAACGGAACCGGAGTCCGCGAGAAAAACGCACTCCAACGGTTGCGGCGTCATTGCCACCAGTTTGCGGCACAGCTCAATGGCCGGCGCATGGGTGATACCGCCAAACATCACATGCGACATAGCATCAATTTGCGTCTTCATCGCCGCATTAAGCTGCAGGTGATTGTAGCCGTGGATCGCCGCCCACCAGGACGACATACCGTCAACCAGGCGTCTGCCGTCAGACAAAATTAGCTCGCAACCTTCGGCGCTCGCCACCGGATAAACCGGCAGCGGGGAGGTCATGGATGTGTATGGGTGCCAGATATGGCGTTGGTCAAAGGCAAGATCGTCCGTTGTCATAATCGACTTGTAAACCAAATTGAAAAGATTTAGGTTTACAAGTCTACACCGAATTAACAACAAAAAACACGTTTTGGAGAAGCCCCATGGCTCACCGCCCACGCTGGACATTGTCGCAAGTCACAGAATTATTTGAAAAACCGTTGCTGGATCTGCTGTTTGAAGCGCAGCAGGTGCATCGTCAGCATTTCGATCCTCGTCAGGTCCAGGTCAGCACGTTGCTGTCGATTAAGACCGGAGCTTGTCCGGAAGATTGCAAATACTGCCCGCAAAGCTCGCGCTACAAAACCGGGCTGGAAGCCGAGCGGTTGATGGAAGTTGAACAGGTGCTGGAGTCGGCGCGCAAAGCGAAAGCGGCAGGATCGACGCGCTTCTGTATGGGCGCGGCGTGGAAGAATCCCCACGAACGCGATATGCCGTACCTGGAACAAATGGTGCAGGGGGTAAAAGCGATGGGGCTGGAGGCGTGTATGACGCTGGGCACGTTGAGTGAATCTCAGGCGCAGCGCCTCGCGAACGCCGGGCTGGATTACTACAACCACAACCTGGACACCTCGCCGGAGTTTTACGGCAATATCATCACCACCCGCACTTATCAGGAACGCCTCGATACGCTGGAAAAAGTGCGCGATGCCGGGATCAAAGTCTGTTCTGGCGGCATTGTGGGCTTAGGCGAAACGGTAAAAGATCGCGCCGGATTATTGCTGCAACTGGCAAACCTGCCGACGCCGCCGGAAAGCGTACCAATCAACATGCTGGTGAAGGTGAAAGGCACGCCGCTGGCAGATAACGATGATGTCGATGCCTTTGATTTTATTCGCACCATTGCCGTAGCGCGGATCATGATGCCGACCTCTTACGTGCGTCTTTCTGCCGGACGCGAGCAGATGAACGAACAGACTCAGGCGATGTGCTTTATGGCTGGCGCAAACTCGATCTTCTACGGCTGCAAACTGCTAACCACGCCGAATCCAGAAGAAGATAAAGACCTGCAACTGTTCCGCAAACTGGGGCTAAACCCGCAGCAAACTGCCGTGCTGGCGGGCGATAACGAACAACAGCAGCGTCTGGAGCAGGCGCTGATGACCCCGGACACTGACGAATATTATAACGCGGCAGCACTATGAGCTGGCAGGAGAAAATCAACGCGGCGCTCGATGCGCGGCGTGCTGCCGATGCCTTGCGTCGCCGTTATCCGGTGGCGCAAGGAGCCGGACGCTGGCTGGTGGCGGATGATCGCCAGTATCTGAACTTTTCCAGCAATGATTACCTCGGTTTAAGCCATCATCCGCAAATTATCCGCGCCTGGCAGCAGGGCGCAGAAAAGTTTGGTGTAGGTAGCGGCGGTTCCGGGCATGTCAGCGGTTATAGCGTGGCGCATCGGGCGCTGGAAGAAGAACTGGCCGAGTGGCTTGGCTATTCGCGGGCGCTGCTGTTTATCTCTGGTTTTGCCGCGAATCAGGCAGTCATTGCCGCGATGATGGCGAAAGAGGACCGTATTGTTGCCGACCGGCTTAGCCATGCCTCCTTGCTGGAGGCTGCCAGTTTAAGCCCGTCGCAGCTTCGCCGTTTTACTCATAACGATGTCGCTCATCTGGCGCGACTGCTTGCTTCCCCCTGTCCGGGGCAGCAACTGGTGGTGACAGAAGGCGTGTTCAGCATGGACGGCGATAGCGCGTCGCTTACGGAAATCCAGCAAGTCACGCAACAGCACAACGCCTGGTTGATGGTTGATGATGCCCACGGCACGGGCGTTATCGGTGAACAGGGGCGGGGCAGTTGTTGGCTGCAAAAGGTGAAGCCGGAACTGCTGGTAGTCACTTTTGGCAAAGGATTTGGCGTCAGCGGCGCGGCGGTGCTTTGTTCTGATAGCGTGGCGAATTATCTGCTGCAATTCGCCCGCCATCTTATCTACAGCACCAGTATGCCGCCCGCTCAGGCGCAGGCATTACGTGCGTCGCTGGCGGTCATTCGCAGTGAAGAGGGTGATGCACGGCGCGAAAAACTGGCGGCACTCATTACGCGTTTTCGTGCCGGAGTGCAGGGTTTGCCGTTTACGCTTGCGGATTCACGTAGCGCCATCCAGCCATTAATCGTCGGTGATAACAGCCGTGCGTTACAACTGGCAGAAAAACTGCGCCAGCAAGGCTGCTGGGTCACGGCGATTCGCCCGCCAACCGTACCCGTCGGCACTGCGCGACTGCGCCTGACGTTGACTGCGGCACATGAAACACAGGATATCGACCGCCTGCTGGAGGTGCTGCATGGCAACGGTCAATAAACAAGCCATTGCGGCGGCATTTGGTCGGGCAGCCGCGCACTATGAGGAACACGCAGATCTACAGCGCCAGAGTGCCGATGCCTTACTGGCAATGCTCCCGCAGCGTAAATACCCCCGTGTGCTGGACGCGGGTTGTGGACCTGGCTGGATGAGCCGCCACTGGCGAGATCGTCACGCGCAGGTGACGGCGTTAGACCTCTCGCCACTTATGCTTGCGCAGGCACGCCAACAAGATGCCGCAGATCATTATCTGGCAGGAGATATCGAATCCCTGCCGTTAGCGACTGCGACGTTCGATCTTGCATGGAGCAATCTCGCGGTGCAGTGGTGCGGTAATTTATCCACGGCACTCCGCGAGCTGTATCGGGTGGTGCGCTCCGGAGGCGTGGTCGCGTTTACCACGCTGGTGCAGGGATCGTTACCCGAACTGCATCAGGCGTGGCAGGCGGTGGACGAGCGGCCTCATGCCAATCGTTTTTTACCGCCAGATGAAATCGAACAGTCGCTGAAAGGTTTGCATTATCAACATTATATTCAGCCCATCACGCTGTGGTTTGATGATGCGCTCAGTGCCATGCGTTCGCTGAAAGGCATCGGTGCCACGCATCTTCATGAAGGACGCGACCAGCGAATATTAACGCGTTCGCAGTTGCAGCGATTGCAACTAGCCTGGCCGCAACAACAGGGGCGATATCCTCTGACGTATCATCTTTTTTTGGGAGTGATTGCTCGTGAGTAAACGTTATTTTGTCACCGGAACGGACACCGAAGTGGGGAAAACCGTCGCCAGTTGTGCGCTTTTACAGGCCGCGAAGGCGGCAGGCTACCGGACGGCAGGTTACAAACCTGTTGCCTCCGGCAGCGAAATGACAGTAGAAGGCTTACGTAATAGCGACGCACTGGCGTTGCAACGCAACAGTAGCCTGCAACTGGATTACGCCACGGTAAACCCTTACACCTTCGCAGAACCGACCTCGCCGCACATCATCAGCGCGCAAGAGGGCAGACCTATCGACCCCGTGGTTATGAGCGCCGGGTTACACGCGCTGGCACAGCAGGCAAACTGGATACTGGTAGAAGGTGCAGGAGGCTGGTTTACGCCGCTTTCTGAGTCTTTCACTTTCGCGGATTGGGTAACGCAAGAACAACTGCCAGTGATACTGGTTGTGGGCGTGAAACTCGGTTGTATTAATCACGCGATGCTGACCGCACAGGCTGTACAGCAAGCCGGACTTACCCTTGCAGGGTGGGTAGCGAACGATGTCACTCCAACGGGCAAACGTCACGCTGAATATATGTCCACGCTCAAGCGGATGATTTCCGCACCGTTGCTTGGGGAGATCCCATGGCTTGATGAACCCCCTGAAAACGCGCTAACCGGAAAGTACCTCAATCTCACCGCATTGTTGTAGCAATATATTTGGTTAAATTGCGAGCGAGATCGCGTCGTCTGCTGCCTGCAATTCAACCAATTAAATTTTAAAAGAATCGAGAAAAAATATTTACCCCCACAATATGCGGTTAGTGTGGGAATTGCCCAGGCGGCAGGGCATACGGGCTGCAGGCAGTTATCCACTATTCCTGTGGATAACCATGTGCATTAGAGTTAGAAAACGCGATGCAAGCGAGAGAATACGCGGCTTGCACGCGAATTGACGCGAAAGAAGGCTTGATGGAATATTTGTTATTTTTCAATTAATTATATAAAAGCAATGGCAGTCATGAAAGTGACATCTCTTGCCATAAATCCGTCATCAGCCATCTTGACAATTGTTAAAAAAGCCGTTGCTTTGGGGATAACCCCGCAAGCCCGGAGTTTTATCTCGTCACTGAGCAAATTATGCTCATGATTGATACCTTCGTTGACGGTGTAACAGAAATAATGTGGCGTGAAACTGTTTTTTTATCCAGTATAATTTGTTGGCATTATTAAACACGACGAGTAAAATTACATACCTGCCCGCCCACTCCTTCAGGTAGCGACTCATGAGTAAACCGTTCAAACTGAATTCCTCTTTTAAACCTTCTGGCGATCAGCCTGAGGCAATTCGACGCCTCGAAGAAGGGCTTGAAGATGGCCTGGCTCACCAGACTCTACTCGGCGTAACGGGCTCCGGGAAAACATTTACCATTGCTAACGTCATTGCCGACCTTCAGCGCCCGACGATGGTGCTGGCGCCCAATAAAACGCTGGCAGCCCAGTTGTACGGCGAGATGAAAGAGTTTTTCCCGGAAAATGCGGTGGAATACTTCGTCTCTTACTACGACTACTATCAACCGGAAGCCTATGTGCCGAGCTCGGACACCTTCATTGAAAAAGATGCCTCGGTAAACGAACATATTGAACAGATGCGGCTTTCAGCGACTAAAGCTTTGCTGGAGCGGCGCGATGTAGTGGTGGTCGCCTCTGTTTCAGCCATCTACGGTCTGGGCGATCCTGACTTATATCTTAAGATGATGCTGCATCTGACGGTCGGCATGATTATCGATCAGCGCGCGATTCTGCGTCGCCTGGCGGAACTGCAATACACCCGCAACGACCAGGCGTTCCAGCGCGGGACTTTCCGTGTTCGCGGGGAAGTGATTGATATTTTTCCGGCGGAGTCCGACGACGTTGCGCTACGTGTCGAATTGTTCGACGAAGAGGTAGAGCGGTTGTCGCTTTTCGACCCGTTAACAGGGCAGATTATCTCAACCATTCCCCGCTTTACCATTTACCCGAAAACACACTACGTTACCCCGCGTGAACGTATTGTGCAGGCGATGGAAGAGATCAAAGAAGAGCTGGCCGATCGGCGCAAAGTGCTGCTGGCAAATAACAAGCTGCTGGAAGAACAACGCCTGACTCAGCGTACCCAGTTTGATCTGGAGATGATGAACGAGCTCGGTTATTGCTCAGGCATTGAAAACTATTCGCGCTTTCTTTCCGGTCGTGGACCCGGTGAGCCACCGCCGACGCTGTTTGATTATCTCCCCGCCGATGGTCTGTTGGTGGTCGATGAATCCCACGTGACTATTCCGCAAATTGGCGGTATGTATCGAGGTGATCGGGCGCGTAAAGAGACGCTGGTGGAGTACGGTTTCCGCCTGCCATCGGCGCTGGATAACCGTCCGCTGAAATTCGAAGAGTTCGAAGCATTAGCCCCGCAAACCATCTATGTTTCTGCAACACCCGGTAATTACGAGCTGGAGAAATCCGGTGGCGACGTGGTGGATCAGGTCGTGCGTCCAACAGGGCTGCTGGACCCGATTATCGAAGTGCGCCCGGTAGCGACCCAGGTTGATGATCTTCTCTCAGAAATTCGCCTGCGGGCGGCAATTAACGAACGCGTACTGGTCACGACGTTGACTAAGCGGATGGCGGAAGATCTCACCGAATATCTGGAAGAACACGGTGAACGCGTGCGTTATCTTCACTCGGATATCGACACCGTCGAGCGTATGGAAATCATCCGCGACTTGCGTTTGGGCGAGTTTGATGTGCTGGTGGGGATCAACTTACTGCGCGAAGGTCTGGATATGCCAGAAGTTTCGCTGGTGGCGATCCTCGACGCAGACAAAGAAGGCTTCCTGCGTTCCGAACGTTCATTGATTCAGACCATTGGTCGCGCGGCGCGTAACGTCAACGGTAAAGCGATTCTCTACGGCGATAAGGTTACCCCATCAATGGCGAAAGCGATTGGCGAAACTGAACGTCGTCGCGAGAAACAACAGAAGTACAACGAAGAACACGGCATTACGCCGCAAGGGCTGAACAAGAAAGTGGTCGATATCCTGGCGCTGGGGCAGAACATTGCCAAAACCAAAGCGAAGGGCAGAGGAAAATCGCGCCCGATTGTTGAGCCGGATAATGTACCGATGGATATGTCGCCTAAAGCGTTGCAGCAGAAAATCCATGAACTGGAAGGGCTGATGATGCAACACGCGCAAAATCTGGAGTTCGAAGAGGCGGCGCAAATTCGTGACCAGTTGCATCAGCTGCGTGAGTTGTTTATTGCGGCTTCGTGACAGGATAACGAAGAAGAGAGATGGCAAAAGCAAAATTGCCTGATGCGCTACGCTTATCAGGCCTACATGATCTCTGCAATACATTGAATTTGCGCGGTTTGTAGGCCGGATAAGGGTTCACGCCGCCTCCGGCATGAACAACGTGTACTTTGTCTTCAATAGGAAGCCGGAACTTTCTTTCGGCTTCACGTTAACCTAAAGCCTGTAATGCTTTTTCCAGTGCGTTATGTAACAACTGGCGGTCATGACGATAAGGGATATCGCTGGCCTCCAGTACGTCCTGAATGACTAATCTGTCGTTAACTGTAGAAACATCGACCTTCGGCCCAACAATAACCGCATCAATCACCTTTTTACCGACATACTGCTCCATAATCGCCAGCTTGTTTTCAAGCTTCAGATTCGCTGCAGGCAGGCTTAATTCTCTTCCCAAATTGCCAATATAAACCATCGGGGCTGGAGTGCGGCGTAGTGCCTGCGCCATTTCCTCAAGCAGCAGAATTGGCATCAGGCTGGTATAAAAACTGCCTGGCCCGATAATTATCAAGTCAGCCTCATTGATTGCCAGCACCGCTTCACGGGTGGCAGGTACGTTGGGGGTTAAAAGTAGTTCCTGAATCGGCGTAGTTAGCTGGTCGATGTTGACCTCGCCGTAAACTTCATGTCCCTGATCGTCAATGGCCATCAGATCAACAGGATGCTCTGACATCGGAATTAATTGCGCGTCCACTTTCAACAGATTACGAATTAAATTGATGGCTTCCAGAGGCCGCACGCTAAGGTGATCCAGCGCCTTTAACATCAAGTTTCCGAGATTATGACCGGATAGCTCGCCATTACCGCCAAAACGGTATTCAAACATCGCGGAGGCGACGCTCGGTTCTGTTATCAGCTGGTTGAGGCAGTTGCGCATATCGCCCCAGGCAATGCCGCCTTCTGAGCGTCGAATACGTCCCGTCGAGCCACCGTTATCCGTGGTGGTGACGATACCCGTTAAGCGAGAGCCTAAAGACGAAAGTGATGAGAGAACGCGTCCCAGTCCATGCCCCCCGCCGAGAGCAACGACACGATCAAGGTCAGCCAGCGTACGATTGCGCATATACATTCCTGAAGTCAGATTATCCGCGCTACAGTAGCGCAAATTACGGGGAAACAGCAATTAGCCTGCCAATATTGAGGATACAACTCATGGTTTTCTACCCCCAAAGGACAATATTCGCTCTGCATCCCTGATGATGTATATCAAAGTAAAACCGCCATTTTCCCTTATTCTGTAGCGAAATAGGCCGATCATGACGCTATATACATGATTACATAGCGAAAAGGGTGAATGGTAAAAATCTCATTTACGCGCTAGTATCGGCATAACCACTAAACACTCTAGCCTCTGCACCTGGGTCAACTGATATGGTGCTTTGGCCGTGACAATGCTTTGAAAGGTTGCCACCAGGGCGAAGGAAGAAATGACTTCGCCTCCCGTATCTGGAAAGGTGTACATGGCTTCACAACTGACTGATGCATTTGCGCGTAAGTTTTATTACTTGCGCCTGTCGATTACCGATGTGTGTAACTTTCGTTGCACATATTGCCTGCCGGATGGCTACAAGCCGAGCGGCGTCACCAATAAAGGCTTTCTGACCGTCGATGAAATTCGTCGGGTTACGCGCGCCTTTGCCAGTCTGGGCACCGAAAAAGTCCGTCTGACAGGCGGAGAGCCGTCTTTACGTCGCGACTTTACCGATATCATCGCCGCTGTGCGAGAAAACGACGCCATCCGTCAGATAGCGGTCACCACTAATGGTTACCGTCTGGAACGCGACGTAGCAAACTGGCGCGATGCGGGACTGACGGGCATTAACGTCAGTGTTGATAGTCTCGACGCTCGTCAGTTTCATGCCATTACCGGCCAGGATAAATTCAATCAGGTAATGGCTGGCATCGATGCTGCATTTGAGGCGGGCTTTGAGAAGGTCAAAGTCAATACCGTGCTGATGCGCGATGTCAACCATCACCAACTCGACACCTTTCTGAACTGGATCCAGCATCGTCCTATCCAGCTGCGTTTCATCGAACTGATGGAAACGGGCGAGGGCAGCGAGCTCTTCCGTAAGCATCACATCTCTGGTCAGGTTCTGCGTGACGAGCTACTGCGTCGCGGCTGGATCCACCAATTACGTCAACGTAGCGACGGTCCCGCGCAAGTCTTTTGTCATCCGGATTATGCCGGAGAGATTGGCCTAATTATGCCGTATGAAAAAGACTTCTGCGCCACTTGCAACCGCCTGCGTGTCTCCTCCATTGGTAAACTCCATCTCTGCCTGTTTGGTGAAGGCGGCGTTAACCTGCGCGATCTGCTGGAAGACGATACCCAGCAACAGGCGCTGGAAGCGCGTATTTCAGCGGCGCTGCGGGAGAAAAAACAGACCCATTTCCTGCATCAAAACAATACCGGTATTACGCAAAACTTATCGTACATTGGCGGATAAAACGTCAAAAGGAGAGATCAGATGAGTCAGGTAAGCACTGAATTTATCCCGACCCGTATTGCTATTCTTACGGTTTCTAATCGTCGCGGTGAAGAAGACGATACCTCCGGTCACTATCTGCGCGATTCGGCGCAGGAAGCGGGCCATCACGTTGTCGATAAAGCCATTGTCAAAGAAAACCGCTACGCTATTCGCGCTCAGGTATCTGCGTGGATAGCCAGTGACGATGTACAAGTGGTGTTGATTACTGGCGGCACTGGCCTGACGGAAGGTGATCAGGCTCCCGAAGCATTGCTGCCGCTGTTCGACCGTGAAGTCGAAGGTTTTGGTGAAGTGTTCCGTATGCTGTCGTTCGAAGAGATTGGCACCGCAACGTTGCAATCCCGTGCGGTAGCGGGCGTCGCTAACAAGACACTGATTTTCGCCATGCCGGGCTCGACCAAAGCGTGCCGCACCGCGTGGGAAAATATCATCGCGCCGCAGCTGGATGCCCGTACGCGTCCGTGTAATTTCCATCCACATTTGAAGAAATAAGTATGTCGCAACTGACCCATATCAACGCCGCTGGCGAAGCGCACATGGTGGATGTCTCCGCCAAAGCGGAAACCGTACGTGAAGCGCGAGCTGAAGCCTTTGTCACCATGCGTAGCGAGACGCTGGCGATGATCATCGATGGTCGCCACCACAAAGGCGACGTGTTTGCCACCGCGCGTATTGCCGGTATTCAGGCGGCAAAACGCACCTGGGATCTGATCCCGCTGTGTCATCCGCTGATGCTCAGTAAAGTCGAAGTCAATTTACAGGCCGAGCCGGAACACAATCGGGTACGTATAGAAACCTTATGCCGCCTGACCGGGAAAACCGGCGTTGAAATGGAAGCGTTAACCGCGGCCTCCGTGGCGGCGCTGACCATTTATGACATGTGCAAAGCGGTGCAAAAAGATATGGTGATTGGTCCGGTACGTTTGCTGGCAAAGAGCGGCGGCAAATCAGGTGACTTTAAGGTGGAAGCGGATGATTAAAGTTCTTTTTTTCGCCCAGGTACGCGAGTTGGTGGGAACAGATGCAACCGAAGTAGCTGCGGATTTCCCAACCGTTGAAGCGTTACGCCAGCACCTGGCTGCGCAGAGCGATCGCTGGGCGCTGGCGCTGGAAGATGGCAAATTGCTGGCTGCCGTCAACCAGACGCTGGTGAGTTTTGACCATCCGCTGACTGACGGCGACGAAGTGGCTTTCTTCCCGCCGGTAACCGGAGGTTAAAATGGCAGAAACCAAAATTGTTGTCGGCCCGCAGCCGTTCAGTGTAGGGGAAGAGTATCCGTGGCTGGCGGAGCGTGACGAAGATGGCGCAGTGGTCACGTTACCGGTAAGGTGCGCAACCATAACCTGGGAGACAGCGTCAAAGCATTAACCCTCGAACACTATCCGGGGATGACTGAAAAAGCACTGGCGGAAATCGTTGATGAAGCGCGTAACCGCTGGCCGCTGGGGCGCGTCACGGTAATTCACCGCATTGGTGAATTATGGCCGGGTGATGAAATTGTTTTTGTCGGTGTTACCAGTGCGCATCGCAGCAGTGCGTTTGAAGCCGGGCAGTTTATTATGGACTATCTCAAAACCCGCGCGCCGTTCTGGAAGCGCGAAGCCACGCCGGAAGGCGACCGCTGGGTCGAAGCCCGGGAGAGCGATCAGCAGGCGGCAAAACGCTGGTAGTTTTTAGCAGGCCGGATACCGCACAGCTGCATCCGGCAATTTCACCGCTCAGTACATGCTTTCACGCTGCGTCGATGCACAGCCCCATCATTTGCAGTATCCTTAAGATATTCCTTATATCTTCAGGAGAAAGTCATGGACAGATTCCCACGTTCTGATTCAATTGTACAAACCCGAGCTGGCCTGCAAACCTATATGGCACAGGTCTATGGCTGGATGACGGTAGGCTTGCTGCTTACTGCGTTTGTTGCCTGGTATGCGGCTAATTCCGCCGCCGTTATGGAGCTGTTATTCACCAACCGCATCTTTTTAATTGGTCTGGTAATAGCACAATTAGCTCTGGTTATTGTGTTATCAGCGATGATTCAAAAGCTGAGTGCAGGTGTGACAACCATGCTCTTTATGCTTTATTCAGCGCTGACGGGCCTGACGCTTTCCAGTATTTTCATTGTCTATACCGCGGCCTCTATCGCCAGCACTTTCGTCGTTACTGCCGGGATGTTCGGCGCAATGAGCCTGTACGGTTACACCACCAAACGCGATTTAAGCGGCTTCGGCAATATGCTGTTTATGGCGTTGATCGGCATTGTGCTGGCATCGCTGGTCAACTTCTGGCTGAAAAGCGAAGCGTTGATGTGGGCGGTCACCTACATCGGCGTGATTGTCTTTGTCGGATTGACGGCGTATGACACTCAGAAATTGAAAAATATGGGTGAGCAGATTGATACCCGCGACACGTCAAACCTGCGTAAATACTCCATTCTTGGCGCGCTAACCTTGTATCTGGACTTCATCAACCTGTTCCTGATGTTGCTGCGGATCTTCGGCAATCGTCGTTAATTCCTTTTTCACCATCAATATCCCGGCCATGTGTCGGGATTTTTTTTCTTACTAAAAACGACACTTAACAAGTACCAGGTATAAAATACGCCTTATGGCCGAGCGGAAGCGTTTTCCGTATCCATAAATACAAAAGTATTTTGTATGCGTGGTTTTAAATTTATTCATGATGAATATTAATATTTTTCTATAAGGATAACTAAAAGAATGGAATCATACTCGCAAAACAGCAATAAATTCGATTTTCAGCACGAGGCCAGGATATTAAACGGTATATGGCTCATTACCGCTTTAGGTTTGGTGGCAACCGCAGGGCTGGCCTGGGGAGCTAAGTATCTCGAAATTACGGCAACCAAATATGATTCACCACCAATGTATGTCGCCATAGGGTTATTATTACTTTGTATGTATGGCTTAAGTAAAGATATCAACAAGATAAATGCGACCATCGCAGGCGTAATATATCTGTTTTTACTCTCTTTGGTAGCGATTGTCGTTGCGAGTTTAGCGCCTGTATCTGCCATTATTGTCGTGTTCAGCACTGCGGGATCGATGTTTTTAATCAGTATGCTGGCCGGTTTATTATTTAATGTTGATCCTGGTTCTCACCGTTTTATCATTATGATGACGTTGACAGGGTTGGCCCTGGTAATCATCGTGAATGCGGCATTAATGAGTGAACGGCCCATTTGGGTAATAAGTTGCTTAATGATTGTGTTATGGTCAGGAATTATCTCGCATGGACGAAATAAGCTCCTTGAACTGGCGGGGAAATGCCATAGTGAAGAATTATGGAGTCCGGTTCGTTGCGCTTTTATAGGTGCATTAACACTCTATTACTATTTTATCGGCTTCTTTGGGATACTTGCAGCAATAGCGATAACGCTTGTCTGGCAAAGGCATACGCGGTTTTTTCATTAGTCGTAAAAAATAGGTAAGTTTCTTTTTTGGAAAAATGCGTGTTAATCGTTTTTATATAACCTCATGAATAAAATCGTGAAGAAATGTAATGAGGCTGATGCGCTATGCTTAGCCGGTACTGACTGGAATTGTAAACTATTAACTTAGTCCGGTTGTGTAGGGCGGATAAGGCGTTCACGCCGCATCCGCCATGAACAAATAGCACTTTGCTAACAATCTGCACAAACCAAAAGAACTTAACCGAACTTCACATCGCCGCTTCATTTTTCGCTCGTAGCTTCTTCGCCTGGCTTTCCAGCAACAGGTAACAGATCAGCGCCAGCAGCAGCGGGATAAAGTAATACAACACACGGTAAGCGAGCAGGGCGGCGATAATTGTGCCTTTGGAGGTATGCTCCCCAGCCAGTAGCGCGATAAACACCGCTTCCAGCACACCAATTCCCGCCGGAATATGCACGATGACGCCAGCAATACTACTAACCAGCAACACGCCCAGTACAAAGAAATAGTTCACGCTTTGACCGAGTAACAGCCAGATAATCGCTCCCATTACCATCCAGTTAACGCTGGAAATCAGCATCTGGGCGAGGGCGAATTTCCATGAAGGCAGCACAAGTTTTTGCCCTTTGATGGTCATATGGCGGTGCTTCGCGAAAGCGCAAAACCACAAATAAACCGCGATAATCATCAGTAAGCCAATGCCGAGAATACGCAGTGTAGTTTGATCGACATACCAGTGATCCGGCAACTCCACCACGCCTGCGGTAAAGATAATCCCCGCCAGCAAAATATAGCCCAGCCAGTTGGTGGTAATACTGAGCGAGAAAATTCGTGTAATAGTGCTGCCCGGTAATCCTAGCCGGGAGTACAAACGGTAGCGCATACCAATGCCGCCGACCCAGGTACTGAGCGTCAGGTTGAAGGCATAGCAGATAAACGACACCAGCATCACCTGGCGCCTCGCCAGTTTGTGACCGCAGTAGAAGCGGGCGAGCAGGTCATAGCAGCCGTAAATCAGATAACTGACGACCACCAGCCCGACCGCACTAAGCAGCGCAACGCGATTGTAGTCACGGATGACCTTCCAGACCTCTTCCCAGTCCACCTTTTTGGCGTAGACCACCAGCAACACAATCACCGCGATAAAAAACAGCCATGTGAGGATCTTCTTTGCTAAGCGCCAGCGCGGATGTGATTTACTCATCAGGGCTTCATCCCCGAACTTTCAGTTTCGACCCGATCCTGCGTTTCCATTGTCGGTTGGGCGGGCGGATCAACTTGCGCCAGATGTGGCGTGTGCGCCGGAAGCCAGCCCACCAGCGCCGGGAAGTGGCGTAAAAAGTGGAACGCCAGCACGCTTTTGGTCAGGTTCCACCAGGTCCGTTTCGGCAGCATACTTTCATCTACCTGCTGACAATCTGCGGCGATAATGCCGTTAAGATTGTCTCGTAGTGTTTGGTTAAAGTTTCGATCGTGGATGATGACATTTGCTTCGAGATTCAGTGACAAACTGAGCGGATCGAGATTACTGGACCCTACCGTCGCCCAGTGATCGTCCATCAATGCCACTTTGCCGTGGAGTGGGCGGCGGCGGTACTCAAATACCTGAACGCCGCCTTTAACCAGATAGTTATACAGCAAGCGCGCACCGACTCTGACAATGGGCATATCCGGTTCGCCCTGAATGATCAGTTTGATCCGCACCCCGCGCCGTGCCGCTTTACGCAAGGCGTGTAAAAATCGATAGCCGGGGAAGAAGTAGGCGTTGGCAATAATCACTTCCCGCCGCGCCTGAGTGAGCATTTTCAAATAGTGGCGTTCGATATCACTGCGATGTTCTTCGTTATCGCGCCAGACCAGCAATACCTGCGCTTCTCCCGGCTGGCGGTTCTCTTCCGCTTTGTGATGACGTCGCCACCAGCGTCGGGCCGCGCTCTGTCCTGGCAGGTTTTCCAGCTCAAACTGGAGAATATCTTCGACAATCGGCCCTTCGAGGCGTACCGCGTAATCCTGTTTAGCCTCTGGACCGTAGCTGGACATATGCTCGGCGGAGTAATTCAGCCCACCAATAAAGGCGATACGCGCGTCGATCACCACAATTTTGCGATGCATCCGGCGAAACACATTGGTGCGCATACCAAAAAGGCGAGGGCGGGGATCGTAATAACGAAATACCACGCCAGCCGCAGTCAGTTCATTGACAAACTCATCGCTGAGATCCGGCGAACCGTAGCCATCCAGCAAGACTTCCGCCTTTACCCCACGTTGCGCTGCTGCCAGTAGTGCCGCATGTAGCTGTTTGCCGACGTCATCCTCAAACCAGATAAACGTTTCAAGAATGATGCGTTCTTGTGCCTCGCCAATCGCCTTAAACACCGCGGGATAATATTGCTCGCCGTTTTCCAGCAACTGGATCTTATTGCCTTCGCGCCAGCTACATTTCATAAATGAATCTCCGCACTTAAAGGGGCATGATCAGAAAGGTGTCGCCATGTCCGCAGCGGCAACGCGGTTGGTGCGCTGGCGCTGGCATTTTTGACGTAGATCCTGTCCAGTCGTAGTAGAGGAAATTGCACCGGAAACGTGCGCGCCGGGCGTCCGTGGGCGCGGGTAAATATCTCATCCAGCCCGGCCTGCACTTTTAACGGATGATTAGCTTTTTGCCGCCAGTCGTTGAAATCACCCGCCACCAATACCGGTTCGCCGTCCGGTAGTTCATTCACCCATTCGGCGAGCATCGCAAGCTGCGCCTGACGGTGCGCCTCACGCAGGCCCAGATGTACGCACATCACATGAATCGCTTTTCCGGTCATCGGCGGCACAATGCGGCAGTAGAGCACGCCGCGCTTTTCCGCACCATCGACCGAAACATCACGATTCTCATAATGTTCAATGGGATAGCGTGACAGTATGGCGTTGCCGTGATGCCCTTCCGGATACACAGAATTGCGACCGTAGGCAAAATCGCTCCACATTGTGTCGGCGAGAAACTCGTAGTGCGAGGTATCGGGCCAGTTTTCCACATGCAGCGGATGAACTTCGTGTGCGCCCATCACTTCCTGCAGGCAAACTATATCGGCGCTGACGGTGCGTACGGCGTCGCGAAGTTCCGGCAAAATGAAGCGTCGGTTAAACGCGGTAAAGCCTTTGTGAATATTGATGGTGAGTACCTTGAACGAAAAGTGTTGTGTTTGATCGGGCATAATTTTCCCGTTTTGGCCTCTTATCTCATTGAAATAGTGTAGTCGGCGTCACAAAAAGGTGCGGTCTTACGGAATTTTCCGTAAAGTTCGGTACTCTGAGTAAGTAGAGATAAATTCTTCAGGAGAGAAGCCATGAAGTGGCAACAACGTGTTCGTGTCGCAACTGGCCTAAGTTGCTGGCAGATTATGTTGCATTTACTGGTAGTGGCGCTGCTGGTGGTGGGCTGGATGAGTAAAACTCTGGTTCACGTCGGCGTGGGATTATGCGTGCTGTATTGCGTAACGGTAGTGATGATGCTGGTGTTTCAGCGCCACCCCGAGCAACGCTGGCGTGAGGTGGCGGATGTGCTGGAAGAGCTGACCACCACCTGGTATTTTGGCGCGGCGCTGATTGTGCTGTGGCTGTTGTCCCGCGTACTGGAAAACAACTATTTGCTGGCAATTGCAGGGCTGGCGATCCTTGCCGGCCCTGCGGTAGTGTCGTTACTGGCGAAAGATAAAAAATTACATCACCTTGCGTCTAAACATCGCGTACGCCGCTGACCCTGTCGTGGCCGTTATCACCAGTAGCGGCCACAAACTGTTCCACACAATATCCAGACTCGCATCCTTCAAATAAATCTGCTTGGTAATGTCCGTAAAGTGGCGGATAGGGTTAATCCACGTCAGGTTTTGCAGCCATACTGGCATGTTCTCCACCGGCGAAACGTAACCGGAAAGGAGAATGGCGGGCATCATAAAGACGAACACGCCGATAAACGCCTGCTGCTGTGTTGAACAAAGTGACGAAATCAACAGACCGAATCCCACCAGCGATAAACCGTAAATCACCATCGTAAAGTAGAACAGCGCCAGCGATCCGGCGAAGGGGATTTGATACGCCCAGATACCAATCGCCAACACAATGGTGGCCTGGAAGGTGGCGACAATTAATGCCGGTACGGCTTTGCCGATGAATATTTGCCAGGTGGTGAGCGGCGAAACCAGTAGCTGATCGAGCGTACCTTGTTCACGTTCGCGGGCGACGGAAAGTGAAGTGACGATCATTACGCCGATAGTGGTGATCATGGCGATCAGCGACGGCACCACAAACCATTTGTAGTCGAGATTCGGGTTATACCAGTTGCGTACCACCAGCTCGCTGTTGTTAGGTTTCGGTTTTCCTTCCAGCAGCTCCTGCTGATAATTTTTGACGATCTGTTGCAGGTAGTTGGCGGCAATTTGCGCACTGTTGGAGTTACGCCCGTCGAGGATCAACTGCAACGGCGCGGTCTGGAAGGTATCCAGTTTGCGCGAGAAGTCAGCCGGGAAACGCACCAGTAGTAACGCCTTTTGTGTGTCGATGGTTGGGCGGATCTCCTGTGGGCTTTTCAGCAGCAGCACATGAGTAAAGGCGCTGGCGCGGGCAAAACGTTGAGTAAGTTCCACCGAATGCTCGCCATTATCTTCATCGTAGATGGCGATGGTGGCGTTAGTCACTTCCAGCGTGGCGGCGAACGGGAACAGGATCACCTGAATCAGCACGGGTAAAATCAGAATCGCGCGGGTTTGCGGTTCGCGCAGCAGCGACTGCAACTCTTTGCGGATTAACGTCCATAAGCGATGAAACATGCTCTTCTCCCTAATCCAGCCGACGTTTGGTTTTCAGCCACGTCAGGCCGATAAACATCACCGCCGAAGCGATCAAAAACAGCACGTTTACCACCAGCACTACTGGAATATTCCCGGCGAGGAACAGGCTTTGCAGGGTGCTGACGAAATAACGTGCGGGAATAATGTACGTCACCGCGCGGATCACCGCGGGCATACTGTCTATCTGAAATATAAAGCCGGAAAGCATAATCGACGGCAGGAACGCGGCGTTCAGGGCGACCTGAGCGGCGTTGAACTGGTTGCGGGTAATCGTGGAAATCAGCAGCCCCATCCCCAGGGTACTGAGTAAAAACAGGCTGGAGATAAAAAACAGAATCAGCAGCGACCCGCGATACGGCACGCCGAGAATAAACACCGACACCAGCATACACAGCAACATCGCCAGCATCCCGAGGAAATAGTAGGGGATGAGCTTACACAGCAGCAGCTCCGTGCGGGTAATCTCCGTAGAGAGCAAAGCCTCCATGGTGCCGCGTTCCCATTCTCGCGCCACCACCAGCGAGGTGAGAATTGCGCCGATGACCGTCATGATGATGGTCACCGCACCGGGGATAATAAAGTGTTGGCTTATCGCCGCCGGGTTAAACCAGTAGCGGGTTTGTACATCAATAAGCGGTTCAAAAGTCTGCCCGTTATCCTCCGCTCGCTGCATTTGCCAGATCTGCCAGATCCCTTCGACATACCCCTGCACAAAGTTAGCGGTATTCGGCTCACTGCCGTCGGTGATCACCTGAATCGGTGCGGTGGCGTTGGCGCGCTCCATCTGTTCGGCGAAATCCACCGGAATAACCACCAGGCCACGAATTTTCCCCGCCTGCATTTTGGCGATCAGTTCCTGACGGTTATCGCTGATGGTGGCGTCGATATAGGGCGAACCGGTCATGGTGTGGGTGAAATCCAGCGCCGCTTCGCTACGCTGTTCCAGTAAAATCCCGACCCGCAGCTTGCTGGAGTCGAGGTTAATGCCGTAACCAAAAATAAACAGCAGTAGCAGTGGGATCACTACCGCAATCAGCCAGCTACTCGGATCGCGAACGATCTGCCGCGTCTCTTTAACGCACAGCGCCCGCACGCGACGCCAGGAAAGGATCGGATTACTCATTGCCATGCTCCTTATCCCAGTCGTGGATCAACTGAATAAAGGCTTGCTCCATAGTGGGATCGGGTTGCTCATCGTTAGCCGACTGCGCTTTCAAATCATCCGGCGTGCCGCTGGCGATTAACTTCCCACGGTACACCAGGCCGATGCGGTCGCAATATTCCGCTTCATCCATAAAGTGGGTGGTGACCATCACCGTGACGCCTTTCTCTACCATGCTGTTGATGTGCAGCCAAAATTCACGGCGGGTGAGGGGATCAACGCCGGAAGTCGGTTCGTCGAGAAACAGAATGTCCGGTTCATGCATCAGCGAACAGGCCAGCGCCAGCCGCTGTTTAAAACCTAATGGCAGTTCATCGGTCGCGTGGGAGGCGATACTTTTCAGGCCGAACGCCTCGCTCATACGGGAGATTTTTTCGTTCTGCGCCCGACCGCGTAAGCCATACACACCAGAGAAAAAGCGTAAATTCTGTTCGACCGTCAGGTTGCCGTAGAGCGAAAACTTTTGCGCCATATAGCCGAGATGCTGGCGCGCTTTACCAGAACTCTCTTTCAGATCCATCCCTAGCACCAGCGCCTGACCAGAGGTCGGCACCAGCAAACCGCACATCATCTTAAAGGTGGTCGATTTACCCGCGCCGTTTGGCCCGAGCAAACCAAAAATCTCCCCACGTTTAACGGCAAAGTTGACGTGATCGGTGGCGGCAAAATCACCAAATTTCTTGGTCAGTTCTTTCGCTTCGATCACCGTCTCGCCGGGTGTGCCTTCTACCGTATGTAATATTGCGCCCAGCGGCGATTCCGAGGTTCCGGCACCGCCCAGCAAATCGATAAACGCATCTTCAAAGCGGGGCGTGGTTTGGCTGATGTCGATTTCCGGCATCCCGTCGGCGTGGCGAACATCGTCGGGCGTGGCCTCTTTTTTGAGGATCAGGCGTACCGATTTCCCCTGGATCATGCCGTCGCTGACCTGCGGTAGTTTCAAGGCGCGTTGCAAGAGTTTGCGGTTGCCCTCGTGCGGGCTGGTCATCAGAAAGCTGCGTCCGGCCATGGTTTGCGTCAGGGCCGTCGGTTCTCCCTGATACAGCAGCTCGCCTTCGTTCATCAGTAACACGTCACGGCACTGTTCGGCTTCGTCGAGATACGAGGTGCTCCAGAGGATTAACATCCCTTCGCCCGCCAGCTCATGCACCATCTGCCACAGTTCGCGCCGTGAGATAGGGTCAACGCCGACGCCGGGTTCATCGAGCAGCAACACTTTCGGTTCGCCCACCAGGGTACAGGCCAGGCCGAGTTTTTGCTTCATCCCGCCGGAGAGCTTGCCCGCCAGGCGTCCGGTAAAAGGGCCAAGAGACGTAAACTCCAGCAGGCGAGCAAAAGTCTGCTTCCGCGCTTCACCGGTGACGCTGCGCAAATCCGCGTACAGATTGAGATTCTCCATCACCGTGAGATCTTCATACAGACCGAATTTCTGCGGCATATAGCCGAGCACGGCATGCAGCGCAGCGTCGTTTTTGATCGGATCAAAGCCAATCACCGTGGCGCTGCCGCTGTCGGGTTTCAGTAATCCTGCCAGCATCCGCATCAGCGTGGTTTTGCCCGCGCCGTCCGGCCCCACCAACCCCGTCACATAACCTGCATGAATGGTACAATCGAGCGGCGCGACGGCGGGCTTGTCCATGCCCGGAAAGCGTTTTTCCAGGCCGTTTAGCGTGATAACGGCATCATTCATGTCCTGCCTCGTTACCGAATTGCACCGTCACCGGCATTCCCTGGCGTAACGCATCATCGGCGTCGGTCACCACAATACGCAGGCGATAGACGAGGTCGGTACGCAGATCCGGTGTTTCGACGGTTTTCGGGGTAAATTCAGCAGTCGGCGAAACGAAACCAATCTGCCCGTGATAGGGCTTGTCCGGGCGACCATCGGTATAAAGCAGCACTTTGCGCCCCGGCTGGGCCTGGTCAAGATTACGTTCATCAACATAAGCGCGCACCCACACCGGACGCGTTAGTGAAACGGTAAACACCGTGCTACCTTCGTTGAGCACCGTGCCTGGCTCCACTGCGCGGGTTAACAGCGTGCCATCAGACGGTGCTATCAACGTTGAGTCCTGTAAATTCAGCTCCGCCTGCGCCAGTTGCGCCTGCGCCTGTTCGAGGCTGGCTTTCGCCTGGGCGATGTCCTGTTCACGGTTACCGGAACGGTACTGACGTAATTTATCCTGCGCTGATTTCAGCGTTGCCTGGGCCTGGTCGCGCGAGGAGCGGGCATTTTCCAGGTCATTTGCCGAAATGGTGCGGCTTTTCCACAATCCTTGCTGACGAGCATAGAAGTTCTGCGCATAGTCATAGGCGGCTTGCGCCTGTTTCACCGCTGCGGCGGCTTGAGCGATTTCTTCATCGCGATACCCGGCAAGCATCAGGTCATACTGCGCCTGAGCCACCGAAACGCCCGCTTTCGCCTGCATCAGGGCAATCTCATACGGCTTGTGATCCAGCTCGCCCAGCACCTGACCCGCTTTGATCGCATCACCTTCGTCCACCGCCAGCGATTCAACGCGACCACCGACACGGAAACTCAGATTTACGGTGCGAATATCCACATTGCCATACAGCGTCAGGCCGTTATCCTGGCGGCTTTGATACCACCAGTAGCCTCCGGCAATCACGGCGGCAAGTACCACTACCGCCAGTCCAATCACGACAGGTTTTTTCATCACTACAAACTCCTTTGCGATAATCCTTGCAAAATCAGGTCGATATGACAGGTTACCGTCTGGTTAATCAGTTCGGTCTTTTCTTCATCGAACGCAGTCCAGCCGGTACGTAACAGAATCGTTTCTTTGCCGAGACGAAACGCCAGAATCTCGCCAATCAGCGCATGGGTATGGAGGATCATGCGGGTATCGTTGGCGTCGCAGCCGGTCCAGGCGGCAATCAGGCGTGTCAGGTGGCTGTGTAGCGGGCTAATCACCTGTTCATGCACCAGATGGTAGGCCGCCGTGGGAGAGAGCTGTTCTCGGGAGATAAACTTGCTGAGGTTGACGGTGTCATCCTGGGTGAGCAGTTGGATCATGTTCCTGCAGGCGCGAAGGATCAGTTCGCGGATAGCGGCGCGATCCGGCTGTGGTTGTGCGAACAAGCGTTCGGCTTCCTCAGCGTGCGGACGGAACTGCTCGCCAATAAAATCGGCAATCCACTGGGCGCAGGCGAGGTACAAATCTTCTTTCGAACCGAAGTAATAGGTAATGGCAGCGATATTCTGCCCGGCCTGGGCGGCGATATCGCGGGTGGTGGCGTTCATTCCATACTCACCAAACTGTGCCAGTGCCGCAGCAATCAGCTGTTTTTTCGCCTGTTCACCTTTGGTTGTCATGGCAGGACTATTCATAGCACAGCCCAATCTTAATCAAATGATTGATTAAGATTATGACTCATTTTTAGCGTTGTCCAGTATGGCCAGAAATTTTAGCAACGCCAGTCACAGGGATAATTTATGCGCTGCGTCACAAAAACTGCTACACTCCGCTCCCTCATGACATTGTGGTTTTTGTCATTTTCCTTTTCAGTATCTCCCTGAAAACTACACCGGTAACGGTCGGGGCGGTTCGGAGTAGTTATGTCTTTCGATTCTTTGGGTTTAAGCCCTGATATCCTGCGCGCCGTTGCCGAGCAAGGTTACCGTGAACCCACCCCTATTCAGCAGCAGGCGATCCCTGCGGTGCTGGAAGGCCGCGACCTGATGGCCAGTGCCCAGACCGGCACGGGCAAAACAGCGGGCTTTACGTTGCCGCTACTACAACACTTGATTTCCCGCGAGCCGCACGCCAAAGGGCGTCGTCCGGTTCGTGCGCTCATTCTTACCCCGACCCGTGAACTGGCGGCGCAGATTGGCGAAAACGTCCGTGATTACAGCAAATACCTGAACATTCGTTCGCTGGTGGTGTTTGGTGGTGTGAGCATTAACCCGCAGATGATGAAATTGCGTGGCGGCGTTGATGTTCTGGTGGCAACGCCGGGGCGTTTGCTGGACCTGGAACATCAGAATGCGGTGAAGCTGGACCAGATAGAAATCCTCGTCCTCGATGAAGCTGACCGCATGCTCGACATGGGCTTTATCCACGATATCCGTCGCGTGTTAACAAAACTGCCAGCGAAGCGCCAGAACCTGTTGTTCTCCGCGACCTTCTCTGACGATATTAAAGCCCTGGCGGAAAAACTGTTGCACAACCCGCTGGAAATCGAAGTGGCACGCCGCAATACCGCGTCTGATCAGGTGACCCAGCACGTTCACTTTGTTGATAAGAAACGCAAACGCGAATTGCTGTCGCATATGATTGGTAAAGGGAACTGGCAGCAGGTGCTGGTGTTTACCCGTACCAAACATGGCGCTAACCATCTGGCGGAACAGCTTAATAAAGATGGTATCCGTAGTGCGGCGATCCACGGTAATAAATCGCAAGGTGCGCGTACTCGTGCGCTGGCCGATTTTAAATCGGGCGATATTCGTGTACTGGTGGCAACTGACATCGCTGCGCGCGGTCTGGATATCGAAGAACTGCCGCACGTCGTCAACTATGAACTGCCAAACGTACCGGAGGATTATGTCCACCGTATCGGGCGTACCGGTCGTGCCGCAGCTACCGGTGAAGCGTTGTCGCTGGTATGTGTTGATGAACACAAACTGCTGCGTGATATCGAAAAACTGCTGAAAAAAGAGATCCCGCGCATTGCGATTCCGGGCTATGAGCCGGACCCGTCAATCAAAGCGGAACCAATCCAGAATGGTCGCCAGCAACGTGGCGGCGGCGGTCGTGGGCAAGGTGGTGGTCGCAGTCAACAGCAACCTCGCCGTGCTGAAGGTGGTGCGAAGTCTGGTAATGCGAAGCCCGCAGAAAAACCCTCTCGTCGCCTCGGCGATGCCAAACCGGCAGGCGAGCAACAACGTCGTCGCCGTCCGCGTAAACCTGCCGCTGCGCAGTAATCTTTTGATGCCGGGCATAGCCCGGCATCAGGCTGATGACAAACGCAAAACTGCCTGATGCGCTACGCTTATCAGGCCTACGTGAACTCTGCAATATATTGAATTTGCATGCTTTTGTAGGCCGGATAAGGCGCTTGCGCCGCATCCGGCATTTCACAACAAGCACTTGTCAGCAATTTGAGAACGCGGAAAAAAGATTTCTCTGTTTTACCGCCCATAAGCCACCCGAGACGTTACTTCTCTATAGCCAATTGTTCGCGCAACTCCATTAAAAGGTAGCCCAGTCGATTCTTGCCCTTACCATTACCACCGTCTCCCCAGTAAGCATCATTTTCCGTATGCTCAACCAATTTTGCGGGCGCGGTTGCCAGCAAGAGCGCACGCAGTTCTGCATGCTGTTCGAATTTAGCGCGAAGTGCTTTACGCATCACCTGTTCTTTGACCGACTCCCAGTTTTTACGCAGAGGCTTAGAACGATCGCGACCCATGCGTGCGGCGACCATGGGGGGAAGAAACCCGACGGATCTCTTCGCGGTATTTTTCATCAAGGAATTTTTGTGCCTGGAAATAGTGTTCTGAGGTGGGCCAGGTTTTCCCGTCAACCTTAATGGGCCAGGCGGCAAAGTTAGAAAAATCACCGTAGTCATCGCCGGTGCTGTAGAAATTTATGGTGGTGTCTTGCATGACGTGTTGGATCCTTTGTGCTCGAACGGGCATTAAACCGCATTATGTTGGTGGTTATTGCGAGTCGCTTTCCAGAAACAGAAAAACCATTATCCCTGAAAACCGAAAAATGCCACAATATTGGCTGTTTATACAGTATTTCAGGTTTTCTCATGGCATTAACCGCCGCGCTTAAAGCGCAAATTGCCGCCTGGTATAAGGCGCTTCAGGAACAGATCCCCGACTTTATTCCCCGTGCGCCGCAGCGGCAGATGATTGCGGACGTCGCCAAAACGCTGGCCGGAGAAGAAGGGCGGCATCTGGCGATTGAAGCCCCCACCGGCGTTGGGAAAACGCTCTCCTATTTGATCCCCGGCATCGCCATTGCCCGCGAAGAGCAAAAAACGCTGGTGGTGAGTACCGCCAACGTGGCGTTGCAGGATCAGATCTACAGCAAAGATTTACCGCTGCTGAAAAAGATCATTCCCGATCTTAAATTCACTGCCGCTTTTGGGCGTGGGCGCTACGTTTGCCCGCGTAATCTGACGGCGCTCGCCAGCACTGAACCCACGCAACAGGATCTGCTGGCGTTTCTTGACGACGAACTGACGCCGAACAATCAGGAAGAGCAAAAACGTTGTGCGAAACTGAAGGGCGATCTCGATACTTATAAATGGGACGGTCTGCGCGACCATACTGATATCGCTATAGATGACGATCTCTGGCGTCGTTTGAGTACCGATAAAGCCAGCTGCCTTAACCGCAACTGTTACTACTATCGTGAATGCCCGTTTTTTGTCGCTCGTCGGGAGATTCAGGAAGCGGAAGTGGTGGTGGCAAACCATGCGCTGGTGATGGCGGCGATGGAAAGCGAAGCCGTATTGCCGGACCCGAAAAATTTACTGCTGGTGCTGGATGAAGGGCATCACCTGCCGGACGTGGCGCGGGATGCGCTGGAGATGAGCGCCGAAATCACTGCGCCCTGGTACCGGCTCCAACTGGACCTGTTCACCAAACTGGTTGCCACCTGCATGGAGCAGTTTCGCCCGAAGACCATCCCACCGCTGGCGATCCCTGAACGTTTGAATGCGCATTGTGAAGAGTTGTATGAGCTTATCGCCTCGTTAAACAACATTCTCAATCTCTACATGCCTGCCGGGCAAGAGGCAGAGCACCGTTTCGCGATGGGCGAACTGCCTGATGAAGTGCTGGAGATCTGCCAGCGGCTGGCAAAACTCACCGAGATGCTGCGTGGTCTGGCGGAGTTATTTCTTAACGATTTAAGTGAGAAAACCGGCAGCCACGATATTGTACGTCTGCACCGTTTGATTTTGCAGATGAACCGCGCGCTGGGGATGTTTGAGGCGCAAAGCAAACTCTGGCGGCTGGCGTCTCTGGCGCAATCTTCCGGTGCGCCAGTGACCAAATGGGCGACGCGGGAAGAGCGCGACGGGCAGTTGCATCTCTGGTTTCACTGCGTGGGGATCCGTGTCAGCGATCAACTGGAAAGGCTGCTGTGGCGCAGTATTCCGCACATTATTGTCACCTCTGCAACCTTGCGTTCGCTGAACAGTTTTTCGCGTTTGCAGGAGATGAGCGGGCTGAAAGAGAAAGCGGGCGACCGCTTTGTGGCGCTGGATTCCCCCTTCAACCACTGCGAACAGGGCAAAATTGTTATTCCCCGGATGCGCTTTGAGCCTTCCATTGACAACGAAGAACAGCACATTGCTGAAATGGCGGCGTTCTTCCGTGAGCAGGTGGAGAGCAAAAAGCATCTCGGTATGTTGGTACTGTTTGCCAGCGGACGGGCGATGCAGCGGTTTCTCGACTATGTGACGGATTTACGGTTGATGTTGCTGGTGCAGGGCGATCAGCCACGTTACCGTTTAGTTGAACTGCACCGCAAACGCGTCGGCAACGGTGAGCGCAGTGTGCTGGTGGGCTTACAGTCATTTGCCGAAGGGCTGGATTTAAAGGGCGAGCTGCTAAGTCAGGTGCATATCCATAAAATTGCCTTCCCACCCATTGACAGCCCGGTGGTGATCACCGAAGGGGAATGGCTGAAAAGCCTCAACCGCTATCCGTTTGAGGTGCAAAGCCTGCCGAGCGCCTCGTTTAACCTGATTCAGCAGGTTGGGCGACTGATTCGAAGCCACGGTTGCTGGGGCGAAGTGGTGATTTACGATAAACGCTTGCTGACCAAAAACTATGGCAAGCGACTACTGGATGCATTACCGGTATTTCCGATTGAGCAACCGGAAGTCCCTGAAGGTATAGTTAAAAAGAAAGAAAAAGCGAAATCCCCACGCCGTCGGCGGCGTTAATGATGTGAGTCAGGTAAGGAGTCGTAAATGGACTATCGCAAAATCATTAAAGAGATCGGGCGCGGGAAAAACCACGCGCGCGATTTAGACCGGGATACTGCGCGCGGTCTGTATGCCCATATGCTCAACGGTGAAGTCCCTGACCTTGAGTTGGGCGGCGTATTGATTGCGCTGCGTATCAAAGGGGAAGGGGAAGCAGAGATGCTCGGCTTTTACGAAGCCATGCAAAATCACACCATCAAGCTGACGCCGCCTGCAGGCAAGCCGATGCCGATTGTCATCCCCAGTTACAACGGCGCGCGTAAACAGGCCAACTTGACGCCGTTGTTGGCGATTCTGCTGCATAAACTCGGTTTTCCTGTGGTGGTTCACGGGGTTAGCGAAGATCCAACCCGCGTGCTGACAGAAACCATTCTCGAACTGATGGGTATTACGCCAACGTTGCACGGCGGGCAGGCGCAGGCGAAGCTCGACGAACATCAACTGGTGTTTATGCCTGTGGGCGCGTTTTGCCCGCCGCTGGAAAAACAACTGGCGATGCGCTGGCGGATGGGCGTGCGTAACAGTGCGCATACCCTGGCGAAACTGGCGACGCCATTTGCCGAAGGTGAGGCACTGCGTCTTTCCAGCGTTTCGCATCCGGAATACATCGGACGCGTCGCGAAGTTCTTTAGCGATATTGGCGGACGAGCGCTGTTAATGCATGGCACTGAAGGTGAAGTGTATGCTAATCCGCAACGCTGCCCGCAAATCAATCTGATCGACCGCGAAGGGATGCGGGTGCTGTATGAAAAACAGGACACTGCTGGCAGCGAGCTACTGCCACAAGCCAAAGACCCGGAAACTACGGCGCAGTGGATTGAACGTTGCCTGGCTGGCAACGAACCGATTCCCGAATCGCTGAAAATCCAGATGGCTTGCTGCCTGGTGGCTACGGGTGAAGCGGCAACTATCAGCGACGGCCTGGCGCGCGTTAAGCAATCATTTTAAGTTCTCCCCCAGCCGGATGAGCACTGTCATCCGGCCTTTACCCCACCGCAATATGAAATTCCTGCATCTTTATTGACCTTCCCGCGTCTGGCGCGCAGCATAAAAAAGCAACAGGCATATAACATAAACAGGAGTTAACCATGGAAAGTGGTCATCGCTTTGATGCGCAGACGCTACACCGTTTTATTCAGGCTGTATTTCGTCAGATGGGGAGCGAGGAACAGGAAGCAAAATTAGTTGCCGATCATTTAATCGCGGCAAATCTGGCTGGGCATGATTCACATGGCATTGGCATGATCCCAAGCTATGTGCATTCCTGGCGCCTGGGTTCTTTGCAAATCAACCATCACGCCAAAATTATCAAAGAGGCGGGGGCTGTGGTCACGCTTGATGGCGATCGCGCATTTGGTCAGGTGGCGGCACACGAAGCGATGGCGCTGGGGATTGAGAAAGCGCATCAGCACGGCATTGCCGCCGTGGCGCTACATAACTCGCATCATATCGGCCGAATCGGTTATTGGGCGGAACAGTGCGCGGCGGCGGGGTTTGTCTCTATCCACTTTGTTAACGTGGTGGGTATTCCAATGGTTGCACCGTTCCACGGCCGCGACAGCCGCTTTGGCACCAATCCGTTCTGTGTGATTTTTCCACGTAAAGATAACTTCCCGCTGTTGCTTGATTACGCCACCAGCGCCATCGCATTTGGTAAAACTCGCGTCGCCTGGCATAAAGGTGTTCCCGTGCCGCCAGGCTGCCTGATTGATGTTAACGGCGTCCCGACGACAAATCCGGCGGTCATGCAGGAGTCGCCGTTGGGGTCGTTGTTGACCTTTGCTGAACATAAAGGCTACGCGCTGGCGGCGATGTGTGAAATTCTTGGCGGGGCGCTTTCTGGCGGTAAAACGACGCATCAGGAAACGTTACAAACCAGTCCCGATACCATTCTTAACTGCATGACCACTATCATCATCAACCCGGAACTGTTCGGCGCGCCGGATTGTAGCGCGCAGACCGAAGCCTTTGCCGAGTGGGTGAAAGCTTCGCCGCATGATGAAGATAAGCCGATTTTGCTACCGGGTGAGTGGGAAGTGAACACGCGTCGCGAACGGCAGGAGTTGGGGATCCCATTGGATGCGGGAAGCTGGCAGGCCATTTGTGATGCGGCGCGACAGGTTGGTATGCCGGAAGAGACGTTGCAGGCTTTCTGTCAGCAGTTAGCCAGCTAAAAAAAAGCCCGTCCAGTGTCGGACGGGCAAACAAGGGTAACATAGGATCAATGAGGGTTAGAGCATATGCGTCTGTCGGCAAACAGACAGGGAAATACTTTTGCTGGATGTAGCGTAAACGCCTGATCCGGCTTACGAATTACTTATAAATTACCGCAGTACCGCTTAATTTATTGGTGTTGGTGGCGGAAGTGATGCTGTATCCACTCGCCCCAGCAGCTGCCGCTTTCTCAGCCAGTTTCGCTTCCAGGGCATCGAGGGTGGATGCGCCATCGGCAGAAACTACGCCGATTTTGTTCATGCTCTGTGCCTGGGATGCCGTTACCGGTTCCGCGGCAAACACGCCAAATGACAGAGTTGAAAGAGCCATAGCAGCAACAACAGTATTGATAGTTTTCATAATTAATCTCTCGCAGGTGATTTTTGTTTAAGTGACGTTGTTTCGTCGATGTGATGAGTATCACGTTTTTTTGCGAGAGATAAAATCGAAGAGAATTGACTGCCTTGTTCAAATAAATTGATTGATATCTAACATATTGATAAACCATTTATTTGTTGTATTTATGGACCCGTTTTATATCGCGTGGCAGTCACGGCAGCGTTAAAGGCACGGAATGCCACGCAAAATACAAATTATACTCGCTATACATCCCGCCAGTTGTAGTCAACGTAACTGGCTGTCTTTCGAACCTCTGCGATTATATCCTGTATAAGCTGGTTTTTGTAAATCTTTCTCCTGCTGACAATGAATGCATAAGCGCACGCCAGGAATGGCTTCCCGACGGGCCTGCGGGATGGGGGCGCCACACTCTTCACATTCATACAGGCTTTCGCCACGCGGAATTTCACCCCGAGCGCGAGCGATCGCATCTTCAATTGTACTGTTGATCTGTTCGTTGACGGCGTCATCGCTAGCCCAACCGGATGCCATATCGTCCTCCC
Source organism: Escherichia sp. E2661 (assembly GCF_004745185.1). Taxonomy (NCBI): domain Bacteria; kingdom Pseudomonadati; phylum Pseudomonadota; class Gammaproteobacteria; order Enterobacterales; family Enterobacteriaceae; genus Escherichia; species Escherichia sp. E2661. The sequence goes on along the minus strand of NZ_PDIG01000003.1, from coordinate 1,026 downwards.
CATATCAATGCTTGTACAGTTAAGTGTAGCTAATATAGGGTCGAACTCTGGCAGCTCAAGCGTCAGATCTCCGACCATTCCCGCAGCAGATTATGATAAAGATTGAGCAGCGACAGGATCTCTTCACTTTCGCCGTAGCGGCATTTCAGCGACTGAATATTGTTGTCCAGTTCAAACAGCATGGCGCGCTTTTTATCATCGCGGATCATCGACTGGATCCACATAAATGATGCCACTCGCACGCCGCGGGTTACGGGTGTCACGCAGTGCAGGCTGCTGGAGGGGTACAACACCAGATCGCCAGCCGGGAGTTTTACCCGATGTTGTCCGAAGGTGTCATTAACGACCAGTTCGCCGCCGTCGTAGCTTTGTGGATCGCTCAAAAACAGCGTGGCAGAAAGGTCAGTGCGCATCCAGCCGTTTTGCGGGTGACTGCGTACTGCACCATCCACATGAAAACCATAGGTTTCATTGTTCTGGTAGCGATTAAACAGCGGCGTGGAAAGGGTACGCGGCAAGGCAGCGGCAAAGAACAAAGCATGTTGGTTAACCGCGTACAGCACCTCATTTTGCAATTCGGCGTACAGGGCGCTGCGGATATCAACTTGCTGATTGTTCTTAACTTGTGCGCCTTGTGCGCCGGTGGTGACGCGTCCATCAACCCATTCGGCTTGTTCCAGTTGTTCAAGAAAACGCGCGACATCCTGTGGCGATAACACACCGGGAATGTGGTACATCATACAAGTTCTCCAAAAAGTGGGGCCTGCGCCCCACACCGATTTTTAACAGTCATGCCGGATGCGGCGTGAACGCCTTATCCGGCCTACCAAATGATGTGAATTCAATGTGTTGCACAACCTTGTAGGCCTGATAAGCGCAGCGCATCAGGCAACGGTACTCAGGTGCCGGATGCGGCGTGAACGCCTTGTCCGGCCTACAAAATGATGTGAATTCAATGTGTTGCACAACCTTGTAGGCCTGATAAGCGCAGCGCATCAGGCAACGGTGTTCAGATGCCGGATGCGG
>NZ_PDIG01000029.1:0-3758 GCF_004745185.1 Escherichia sp. E2661 | reverse complement strand
GGAACACGGAGTAGTCCTGGTATGCCATCGTAGCCAGCACGGTTTATCCCCGCTGACGCGGGGAACACCGGCAGGAATCAGACTCTATAAGGTCAGGGACCGGTTTATCCCCGCTGACGCGGGGAACACCCTTATGTGGATTATTTTAATATTGTGGGCGGCGGTTTATCCCCGCTGACGCGGGGAACACTGTTATTCGCGGAGGAGGTGTACGGAGCGCCTCGGTTTATCCCCGCTGACGCGGGGAACACCAGTTTACAGTATGAGTAAATGACAATATTGTCGGTTTATCCCCGCTGACGCGGGGAACACGGGGAACTCGGAGTAGTCCTGGTATGCCATCGTAGCCAGCACGGTTTATCCCCGCTCGCGCGGGGAACTCTGGGGACAACAGTACGGCTACGGGCGCTGAGTCTGTTTATCCCCGCTCGCGCGGGGAACTCGGCGCGAATCAGCCTGGTCGGAGTGACTATTGCGGTTTATCCCCGCTCGCGCGGGGAACTCGCCGCCGGACCGGGTTTAATGACCAGTCTCGCCGGTTTATCCCCGCTCGCGCGGGGAACTCCTGGCCCCGGAGGTCCGGCAACTGCTGGACCACGGTTTATCCCCGCTCGCGCGGGGAACTCGGAGCCAACCCACGCTCACGCTACGCTCAACTTCTTTGCGCGTAGCTACCCGATGTGAATTCACATCCGATTTCGTGACATGCGTCAGCCAGGGGTAATCTTCTTTTTCCAGGAACGGAGCTTCTTGCTGACCCTCTGCGCCACGCGCAAAGGCGGCGACGAGTTTGTCGCGCTGCTGTTGGGATAACGTAGCAGAAAGCAAAATGACGCTGTTTCCGCCACGCGCCTGCCGCTCGATCAACCCTTCAAGAATGCACGACATGTAAGCGTCACAGGCGTGGATCTCATCAGCCAGCAGGATTTTATTACTCAGCCCCAGAAGCCGCAGATTATTATGTTTGAACGGCATCACCGCCATCATCGCCTGATCCAAAGTGCCGACGCCAATTTCAGCCAGCAACACCTTCTTGTTACTGTCGGCAAACCAGGCCGCACATCCCTGACTGAACGTTTGTTCATCCGGTTCTTCTGACCCGACTAAATCACCGGACCAGAGTGATTCATTAAAGCGGTCCAAAAATGCGCGGGCACTGTGTGCCAGCACCAGGCTGGGGCGAGATTCTGGCGAATAGAAAGCAAGCCAGGTTTTGACCAACCGATCGTACATGGCATTGGCCGTTGCCATTGTTGGCAGGCCAAAAAACAAACCCTGTGCTTTCCCCGCAGCCATCAACCTGTGCGCCAGGATAAGCGCCGCTTCTGTTTTACCTGCGCCAGTCACATCTTCCAGAATAAATAACTGTGGCCCTGGCTGGCTGATATCCAGATCCAGCACCTTTTGCTGTAACGGTGTCGGGTGCTCAATAAAAGGAAACAGCGTATTAATTCCGGTGAAAGGTGCAGTTTTTGCTTTTGGAGGAAAGACGGTTAATGCGTTTTGAGCCTGAACTAAAGTTTTCTGCCAGTAATCTTCAATATCCATTGTCTGTGCGACGCGTGGAAAAAATCGCGTTGACGATCCCGCCCAGTCTGCGAGTACGACGGTTGCAGAGATATACCAGGAAAGTTGTTTTAAAAGTTCAACTCCCTCGTCATCATCCCAGAATGCGGGGATCTCGATGAGCGGAAACAGTACCTTGATTTCAAGGAGAAAATCTCGCGCGGCAGCTTTGTCTTCAGGCAGAAAATTATCCAGTTCATCAATACGGTCAGGGGGCCGACCATGATGCCCGGTAGTCATGGGCATCCACATCTCCATCACCCGTTTAAGTTTGCGCGGAGAGAGTGAAGATGAAGGAAGCAATTCTTCGCATTCACTTAAATAATGATGCCACAGCCAGTAGCCCAGCGTTGAATGAGAGATCTTTTCGTAATTCTTTCTTGCGCCTTCCGGAACCTTGAGTTGTGGGTGCCGGTAAAGTTGCTGAAATGAGCGGGCAAATTTTCCAGTATCGTGCCAGCACAACAACCAGGCGAAAAATTGTGCCGCCGGTTCCCTATCTGAAATACCTAATAGACGAAAATAGTCAGCCAACCCGAAGCTATTGCTTTTGACCATTAAATAGCCCATCGCGGCTACATCGAGCGAATGCCAACAAAGAAGATGATAGTCGTCGCCACCCTCTTTCTCGCCACGTCGGGTTTTTCCCCAGAAATCAAAGAAAGTCACAATGTTTTTTATCCTTCAGTAAAACTTAAAGGATATTTACGCATATATTAAAAATTATCTGTGATATATATCGTTCAATAAAATATTTGCATTATGAATAACTCAATGATTTTCATCTGTACTATATATGAATAATAAACACAGGCATAATATTCACATGAAAAATATAAATTAAAAAAGGGTGCAGGAGACCAAACCATCACAATTCAGTACGCGGGGTTTTACCCCCGCGTGGTGGCTACTTCTTCGATTCGTAAGCGAGAACTGCCTTAAACTCCATACCACGTTCTCTGATACTCAACTCACACAACGAGTCGCCTACCATCAGCGTGAATCCCAGTACTGTACAACACAGTACGATGATTGCCGCAAGGGCATATTTTGTCAGCATGTCTTGCCTCCCTGCAAAGAAGAGACTAACATTCGAATTGTTGGGTTCGAACGTAAGCCTCAGGTTGATAGAAATATCGCCTGGGGCTTTTGTCCATCTGGAACCTCGCGAATGCTTAACGCCAGACAGCCTCAAGCACCCAATGCCATTCTATACCTGTTGATTCTCCCTGCGACGTTCACGTTTAAATGCCGGAATGCGGCTCGCAAAATAAAAACGCCCCCATCATTTCTGACAGAGGCGTTTATTTTATCCGGCAATATTTACCCTTCGTGTAACCCACATTCTCTTTTTAAGCCAAAGAAACGCGTTTCTTCTTCCGCCATGCCGGGTTCCCATTTACGGGTTGTATGGGTATCTCCCACCGATAAATATCCTTCGTCCCATAATGGGTGATATTTCAGGCCATGTTTTTGCAGGTACTGATAAATAGTTCGATTATCCCAGTCGATAATCGGCAGCACTTTAAATACGCCACGCTGAATTGCCAGCACCGGTAAATTGGCGCGGCTGCCAGATTGTTCACGGCGCAGGCCAGCAAACCACGTTTGCGCATTCAGTTCTTTCAGCGCCCGGTTCATCGGTTCGACTTTATTGATGTCATTGTATTTTTCAATGCCTTCAACGCCCTGCTCCCACAGTTTGCCGTAGCGTGCTTCCTGCCAGGCGGCGCTTTCGGTAGCACGGTACACTTTCAGGTTGAGCTTGAGTTTGTCCGTTAACTCGTCAATAAAGCGGTAAGTTTCCGGGAACAAGTAACCCGTATCAGTGAGGATCACCGGAATATCCGGGCGAATCTGATTCACCAGATGCAGGCTCACCGCCGCCTGAATGCCAAAGCTGGAAGAAAGCACATATTCACCGGGCAGATTATCCAGCGCCCAGGCAACGCGGCCTTCAGCGTCCAGTTTTTCCAGTTCGGCGTTGGTTTGGGCCAGCGCCAGAATCCGGTCTACCTTTGGCAGTTCGTTCAGGGTGTTTAGATCGAGTTTGGACATAAGTTCCTCACTGTTTGCCTTGCCTGATGCGACGCTGTCGCGTCTTATCAGGCCTACAAAACCGGGCTGAACCGTAGGCCGGATAAGGCATTTACGCCGCATCCGGCAAAGGTGCCAATTGCCTGGTGCGACGC
>NZ_PDIG01000028.1:0-132473 GCF_004745185.1 Escherichia sp. E2661 | reverse complement strand
GCTGTCGCGTCTTATCAGGCTACAAACCGGGCTGAACCGTAGGCCGGATAAGGCATTTACGCCGCATCCGGCAAAGGTGCCAATTTGCCTGGTGCGACGCTGGCGCGTCTTATCAGGCCTACAAAACCGGGCTAAACCGTAGGCCGGATAAGGCGTTTACGCCGCATCCGGCAAAGGTGCCAACTTGCCTGATGCGACGCTGTCGCGTCTTATCAGGCCTACAAGACCGGGCAGAAGCGGCAATTCATGTTAATCCCACAGATCCCGCGCCGGGTCGAGCACCGGGCGAATGATGCCCGCACGCACCGTAAAGTCGCCGAAGCCTTCACCCGCTTCACGCTCTTTCGCCCAGCGCCCTATCAGTTCATCAAGCGACGCCAGGATTTCCGGCTCGGTGATGTTTTCTTTATACATCCGTGGGATACGTGTCCCCATGCGGTTGCCGCCAAGATGCAGGTTGTAGCGACCCGGCGCTTTACCCACCAGACCCACTTCCGCCAGCATCGCGCGACCACAACCGTTCGGGCAGCCTGTTACACGCATTACAATATGCTCATCGCTGACACCATGTTTCGCCATTAAATTATCGATGTTGTCGATAAACGACGGCAGGAAACGCTCCGCTTCCGCCATCGCCAGCGGGCAAGTCGGGAATGACACGCAGGCCATTGAGTTTTCACGCTGCGGCGTGACGGCATTCATTAACCCGCTCTCTTTGGCGATCTTCTCGATCTTCGCTTTCTCGCTTTCCGGTACACCCGCGATGATCAGATTCTGGTTCGCCGTAATGCGGAAATCGCCTTTGTGGATCTTCGCGATCTCCAGCAGGCCAGTTTTCAGCGGACGCCCCGGATAATCAAGGATGCGTCCATTTTCGATAAACAGCGTCAGGTGCCAGTTATCATCAATACCTTTAACCCAGCCAATACGATCGCCGCGTCCGGTAAACTCATACGGACGAATCGGTTCAAATTTGATCCCCGCGCGACGTTCCACTTCCGCTTTAAACGTCTCAACCCCCACGCGCTCCAGCGTGTATTTGGTTTTGGCATTTTTACGATCGGTTCGGTTACCCCAGTCACGCTGAGTTGTCACGACGGCTTCCGCCACCGCCAGCGTATGCTCCAGCGGCAGATAGCCAAACTCGCTCGCCGTGCGGGCGTAGGTTTTCTTGTTGCCGTGTTCGATAGAAAGCCCACCGCCCACCAGCAGGTTGAAGCCCACCAGTTTACCGTTTTCCGCTATCGCCACGAAGTTCATGTCGTTGGCGTGCAGATCGATATCGTTCTGCGGCGGGATCACTACCGTGGTTTTGAACTTACGCGGCAGGTAAGTCTGACCGAGGATCGGTTCTTCATCAGTGGTGGCGACTTTCTCCTGATCGAGCCAGATCTCCGCGTAAGCGCGAGTACGCGGCAGCAGATGTTCAGAAATTTTCTTCGCCCATTCATACGCTTCCGCATGCAGTTGCGACTCGAACGGGTTCGAGGTGCACAGCACGTTACGATTCATGTCGTTGGCGGTGGCTAACGCATCCAGACCGACCGAGTGCAGCATCTGGTGTGCAGGTTTGACGTTCTTTTTCAGAATACCGTGGAACTGGAACGTCTGACGGTTGGTCAGACGGATGCTACCGTAAATGGTGTTTTCCACCGCAAATTTGTCGATCGCCTGCCACTGTTTGGTGGTAATAACGCCTCCCGGCAAGCGACAGCGGAGCATCATGGCGTGACGCGGTTCCAGCTTCTGTTCAGCACGTTCGGCGCGAATGTCACGGTCATCCTGCTGATACATACCGTGGAAACGGATCAGCAGAAAGTTATCGCCCTTAAACCCACCGGTCAGGCCGTCATTTAAATCTTCAGCAATCGTGCCGCGCAGATAGTTGCTTTCAAGCTTCATGCGCTCGGCGTCTGCCAGTTTACCTTCGACCACTAAAGGCCCTGGATGTTTTTCGCTCATTAGTAGACATCTCGCTGATAACGGCGCTCTACGCGCAGCTCACTTAAAAATTCATCCGCCGCTTCGGTGTCCATGCCACCAAATTCGGCAATCACTTCCAGAAGTGCCTGTTCAACGTCTTTCGCCATGCGATTAGCGTCGCCGCAGACATAAATGTGGGCACCGTCATTGATCCAGCGCCACAGCTCCGCGCCCTGTTCGCGCAGTTTGTCTTGTACGTAAACTTTTTCTTTTTGATCGCGCGACCAGGCGAGATCGATGCGCGTCAGCACGCCTTCTTTCACGTAACGCTGCCATTCCACCTGGTAGAGGAAATCTTCCGTAAAGTGCGGGTTGCCAAAGAACAACCAGTTTTTACCCGGCGCTTCGTCGGCGGCACGTTGCTGCATAAAGGCGCGGAACGGCGCAATACCGGTACCTGGGCCAATCATAATCACCGGGGTTTCCGGGTTAGCGGGCAGGCGGAAGTTGTCGTTATGTTCGATAAAGACGCGGACTTCGCCCTCTTCTTCCACGCGGTCCGCGAGGAAGCTGGAGGCACCACCGGCACGGGCGCGGCCTTCCACGTCGTAACGCACCACGCCAACGGTGACGTGTACTTCGTTCTCGACTTCCGCCTGCGAGGAGGCGATGGAATAGAGGCGTGGGGTCAGCGGGCGCAGCAGATTAATCAGCGCTTCGGCATCCAGCTGTGCCGGAGAGAAACGCACCATGTCAACAATCGGCGTGGTCGCGGCGTAATGCTGCAACTTCGCTTTATCGCCCACCAGCGGCAGCAGCGTTTCGCTGCGCGTTAAGGTAGCGTAGTTCTCAACGATATTGGCGGTGTTAACCGTCAGTTCGAAGTGCCACTGTAGCGCCTCGTTCAACGGCAGGGTTTTGCCCTCAACGGTGACAGGTTCATCGCCTTTCAGCCACAGCAGTTCGACAAGTTCTTTCACCAGTGCCGGATCGTTCTGATACCAGACGCCCAGCGCATCGCCCGGCTGGTAACGCAGGCCCGAGTCACCTAAGTCAATTTCGATATGGCGAACGTCTTTTTCAGAGTTACGTCCGGTAATTTTCTGGTTAACCAAAAGGCTCGCCACCAGTGGCGCGTCTTTGCTGTACGGGCTGGTGTGGATATCATTTACCGCGCCAGTAGCGACGGATTGTGAAGGTGCTGCGACAGGCGCGCGCGATTTAAGCGCATCAACCACGCGGGCGCGCCACTCGCTGGCAGCGGCCTGGTATTCAACGTCGGCATCGACACGGTCGAGCAGGCGTTCACCGCCCAGTTCCGCCAGCTTGCTGTCAAAATCTTTCCCGGACTGGCAGAAAAATTCATAAGAGCTATCGCCGAGGCTAAACACGGCAAATGCGGTGTTTTCCAGCTTCGGCGCTTTTTTGGAGAACAGAAACTTATGCAGCGCGACGGCTTCTTCCGGCGGTTCCCCTTCTCCTTGCGTTGACGTCACTACGATGAGCAGTTTTTCGCTGGCGATTTGTTTGAATTTATAGTCGCCCGCGTTCACCAGCTTAACGTTCAGTTTTACCGCTAATAAGTCATCGCGTAACGCTTCGGCGACCCGACGCGCATTGCCGGTTTGCGAAGCGGAGATAATAGTAATACCCGGCATTTCTGCGGCGGGCGCTGGCGTCGCTGCAAGCGTAGCAGGCTGCTGATTGAGCACGCCCCAGAAATAGCCAGAAACCCAGGCAAGCTGGGCGGGCGTTAAATCGGTCGTGGCCGCCTGAAGGCGTGCCAGTTGCTCCGGGTTCAACGGAAGCAACGCGGAAGGTGGGACCTGTGTCGTCATGCGTCGTTATGTTCCAGTAAGCAAAGCTGTTTATCGGCCCTGTCAGCGCCCATAAAACAGAAGAGAAGGTAAGGTTAACGGCGCGAAGGGGGTGGATTAAAGACGGGATAGCGATAACTAATAACCAAATCGACTAACCTGTTTTAGCAATAGTCTTTAACAACAAAATAGATTTATTAACTCAATGAAAAATAAATAAATATCGACCGCAATTAAGTTAAATCGGTCATTTTGCGCAACAAACCCGTTTTTAGTAATGCGAAAAAACAGGCTTTCCGGTACTCTACGGCGGTTTTATCGTCCTTTAGAGAAATTATGATGTCCACCACGTTATTTAAAGATTTCACCTTCGAAGCCGCTCACCGTCTGCCGCACGTCCCACAGGGACATAAGTGCGGGCGCTTACACGGGCATTCTTTTATGGTGCGCCTGGAAATCACAGGGGAAGTCGATCCGCATACGGGCTGGATTATCGATTTCGCTGAACTGAAAGCGGCGTTTAAACCGACCTACGATCGCCTCGACCACTATTACCTCAATGATATACCCGGTCTGGAAAACCCAACCAGCGAAGTTTTAGCAAAATGGATTTGGGATCAAGTTAAACCCGTTGTACCGCTATTAAGTGCGGTGATGGTGAAAGAAACCTGCACTGCAGGCTGTATCTATCGCGGCGAATGATAAGAGTGTGTCGGCGGTCAATTTCCCTTAAGTAACGCTATGTTAGGGTGTTGCGCTCAGGATATCTGGAGCACACCATGGAAGATGACTGCGACATTATTATCATCGGTGCGGGTATAGCAGGCACCGCTTGTGCTTTACGCTGCGCGCGGGCAGGTTTGTCCGTTCTGTTACTGGAACGCGCTGAAATTCCCGGCAGTAAAAACCTTTCCGGCGGGCGTTTATATACCCATGCGCTCGCTGAACTCCTCCCTCAGTTTCACCTGACCGCGCCTCTTGAACGACGCATCACCCACGAAAGCCTTTCTCTGTTAACGCCCGATGGCGCAACGACGTTTTCCAGCTTACAGCCCGGCGGTGAATCCTGGAGTGTATTACGTGCGCGATTCGATCCGTGGCTGGTTGCCGAAGCCGAAAAAGAAGGTGTCGAGTGTATCCCTGGTGCGACGGTGGATGCGCTGTATGAAGAAAACGGCAGAGTGTGTGGCGTTATCTGTGGTGACGATATTCTCCGCGCCCGTTATGTCGTCCTGGCAGAAGGTGCCAATAGCCTCCTGGCAGAACGCCATGGATTAGTTACCCGCCCTGCTGGCGAATCAATGGCGTTAGGAATCAAAGAAGTGCTGTCGCTGGAAACATCCGCTATTGAAGAACGTTTTCATCTGGAGAATAACGAAGGCGCAGCGTTGCTGTTCAGCGGCGGAATCTGTGATGACTTTCCCGGCGGCGCATTTCTTTATACTAATCAACAAACGCTCTCGTTAGGGATTGTTTGCCCGCTCTCTTCCCTTACGCAAAGTCGTGTTCCGGCAAGTGAGCTGCTGGCTCGCTTTAAAACGCATCCAGCAGTGCCGCCCGCTTAATCAAAAACACGGAATCGCTGGAGTATGGCGCGCATCTGGTGCCAGAAGGTGGCCTGCACAGTATGCCGGTGCAATACGCCGGTAACGGCTGGCTGCTGGTGGGCGATGCGTTACGCAGTTGCGTCAATACCGGAATTTCCGTACGCGGCATGGATATGGCGCTGACTGGCGCACAGGCGGCGGCACAAACGCTGATAAGCGCCTGCCAGCACCGCGAGCCGCAAAATCTGTTTCCGCTTTATCATCAAAACATAGAACGCAGTCAGCTGTGGGATGTTCTACAACGTTATCAGCATGTTCCGGCGCTTTTGCAACGCCCAGGATGGTACCGTGCGTGGCCTGCGTTAATGCAGGATATTTCCCGTGATTTATGGGATCAGGGTGATAAACCTGTTCCGCCGCTGCGCCAGTTACTCTGGCGTCATTTACGTCGTCACGGCTTGTGGCATCTGGCGGGCGATGTTATCAGGAGTCTGCGATGTCTGTAGCCCGTAATCTCTGGCGCGTTGCTGATGCGCCGCACATTGTTCCGGCTGACTCCGTTGAGCGTCAGACGGCAGAACGGTTGATTAACGCCTGTCCGGCAGGTCTTTTTTTTCGCTCACACCAGAAGGTGACTTATGTATTAATTATCGCAGTTGCCTTGAGTGCGGAACCTGCCGTTTGCTGTGCGACGAAAAAACACTACAACAGTGGCGCTATCCACCTTCCGGATTCGGCATCACCTACCGCTTTGGATAAATAACAAGGATAATTTATGTCCCTCTTACACCTGCTCCGCCAGAATCCGGTGATTGCTGCCGTTAAAGACAATGCCAGCCTGCAACTGGCAATCGACTCTGAATGCCGGTTTATTTCCGTGTTGTACGGCAATATCTGCACCATCAGTCATATCGTCAAAAAGATTAAAAATGCCGGGAAATATGCTTTTATTCATGTTGATTTGCTGGAAGGCGCATCGAACAAAGAAGTGGTGATTCAGTTTCTGAAACTGGTGACCGAAGCGGACGGCATTATCAGCACGAAAGCATCGATGCTGAAAGCGGCAAGAGCGGAAGGTTTTTTCTGTATTCATCGCCTGTTTATTGTCGATTCGATTTCGTTTCACAACATTGATAAGCAGGTTGCGCAATCGAACCCAGATTGTATTGAGATCCTCCCAGGCTGCATGCCCAAAGTGCTGGGCTGGGTGACGGAGAAAATCCGCCAACCGCTGATTGCTGGCGGGCTGGTGTGCGATGAAGAAGATGCGCGTAATGCGATTAACGCGGGTGTCGTGGCGCTTTCCACCACGAATACCGGGGTCTGGACGTTAGCGAAAAAATTGCTTTGACGGGATAACCCTAACGAATTGAATTTGTGTGATTTGTAGGCTGCACGCCAAATCTGGCATTCAGCGCCTGATGCGACGCTTGACGCGTCTTATCAGGCCTACAGTCCCGAGCCCGGAACCCGCCCACGCCGCATCCGGCTGTACGTTATTGGCAATCTGCGTGAATGTTTGTCACCAGTGCCTCCAGCACGGCTTTCCAGTCATCTACCACGCCAACATCTGCCTGCGAAAATACCGCCGCGCTGGCGTCATGATTAATCGCCACCACAAACTTACTATTACGTACGCCCGCCATTAACGCTGCCGCACCGGATGCGCCCGCCACAATGCAAACATCTGGCGCCAACAAATGCCCGGAAATACCAATGACCTTTTCGGCTTCAAAGCCACCGTTCATCACTCGCGCCCGACTGTAGCCCACTTCTGCCCCCAGCTTTTCAGCCAGCGTAGCGATGTCATGGCTATCTGCCTCGCCGCCCTGCCCCACTACCAGTACTCGTCTGGCCTCAGCTAATGGGTCACGGGTAACATTTTTCAGGTTTTCTATGTTAACCAGCCACTCGGGAAGCGCTCCGGGAACAATATTCAGTTGTTGCATACCAGAGGGCAACGTGACGTTTTTCGCCGCTCCAACCTGGCGAGCCAGGGAAAGACATAGCGGGCGTTTTTCTGTTTGCAGCGTCGCCGTTAGCGCATTTCCCCAGTGGGATTTGCGCACGCTTGCGGTCGGTATATCTAATGAAATCACCTGGCAGACACAGGCTCCATGTAAACGCCAGGCCAGCCGGGTCGACAGTTCATCACCAAACGTTCCCGGCGGAAAGAGAACAACGTCCACAGGCGTTCGCTGCCACTGTTCTACCAGCGCATCCAGCACCTGTTCCGCGACCATCGGCTGCGGCTCGATTTGCCAGTGCGTTAGTGTGCTGCCGCTGAAATCCTGCTCCACCAGCCAGCCCGCCATTGCGGCATTTTCCTGATTTATTGTCACAATTGCGATATTCATGGCTGCATCCTTTGGCGTAAATAGTCCTGCCATAGCTTTTGCGCTTTTTCTGCTACCGTTTGCCCATCAATCAGCGTCGCTCTGCGTCGTTGCTCTGGCCTTGCCAGTTGCAGACACTGCATCGCTGGCGATTCAGCAGCAACAGTTTTGCGGATAATTTCCGCTTTCCCCGCCGCCATACGTTGGCGCATTCCCGGTACTGGCAAGGCCACTTCACCGCACTGGCGCACGGCAATCACCACAGGTAAGCGGGCACGACAACAGCGCACCCCATTTTCAGTACGCTGTTCGAGGGTGATAAACGGCGCGTCGAGTGTGAAACGCTCCACCTGGGTGAAACAAGGCCAGCCCAGCATTTCCGCCAGCAAAAATGGCGTTTGTCCGTTTTGCCCTTCACTGCTTTGGCAGCCGGTAATGATCAGATCCAGCGGATTCTGGTACTGCCATTCGGCAATATGGCGAGCGACAAATTCCGGCGCAAAGCGCAGATCTGCCGCCGTCTCCAGCAATACAGCTTCCTCAAACCCAAGAGCCATGAGATAGCGCAGCCAGTGCAACGCCCGTTCATCCCCCATGCTCAACGCGGTTAAAGTCATCGGCATGCCATTTTTTCTCTGCGCCAACAGCAGCGCGGCAGCGGCCTGTTCATCAGCACCGAGTAAACTTCGCAGTAGCGAAACATCCGGTCCGCTATTACCCTGAGCCGCCGCCAGCCACTCTTTTTCCGCCAGCATCCCGGCATCCGGTTCGGCTTTAAACGCTAACAGTATGTTCATTCGCACCTCCTACATTTCCCGCCGCCACCAGCGGGAGGGCTTTAGTTTCTGGTGCCCATAGCCAGGTCACGACAAAACCAACTAACAACACTGCCGCCAGGATCAATAAGGTAACTCGCATTCCCCACTGCGCCAGAATCCACGGCAGCAGACCAGTACTTACCGCCGCCCCCAACCGACTCATGGCGGTGGCAAAACCGACGCCCAGCGAGCGAATGTCAGTAGGAAAACTTTCCGCAGGCAAAATGCCCACCAGATTACTGACTGCCGAAATGGTGGTGCTGAAGAGAACAAAAAGCAGCAGCGTTAATGAACTGCCGGAAGGCAAACAGGCCATCACTACCAGCGTTGCCGCCAGCAGCAAAAAACTTCCCAGCAAAAATTTGCGATGTGCCAGCAGGTGCGTCAGAACTAATCCCAGCAGCGCGCCAACAATTAACAACGCATTAAGCATCAGACTGGCGGTCAGCGCATCTTCCAGACCAATAGTCTGGGCAATGGTCGGCAGCCAGGTATAAATCACAAACCACGGGATCACGAGGCAGACAAAGAAGACGCTGTTAAACGCCGTGCGCCGCCAGTAGCGCGAAGAGAACAAGGTTTTGATGTGTTTATGGGTCGCCGTTGCCACTTCATCGCCCAGTAAAACATGGGGACCAAAATAGCGATGCACGATAGCGTGAGCTTCTGCAAAACGCCCCTGTCGCAGTAGCCAGCGTGGCGATTCTGGCGTTCCCCAGCGTAATAACGTAATCAACAACGCGGGCAGAGCTGCCGATGCCAGCAGCCAGCGCCAGGCTTCCGGGTTTTCGGAAATAAAGTGATGTCCGGCAATACTTGCCAGCACATAGCCTACGGTCCACACCACGCTGAATGCGCCCAGCAAAATACCGCGATGGCGGCGCGGGGAAAATTCAGCCAGCAAGGTGTGACCGACTGAGTAATCGCCTCCCAGACCAATGCCAATCAAAATGCGCAGTCCAATAAGATGCTCTGGCGTGGTGGCGAAAAATTGTAAAAACGAAGCAAGCGTAATCAGCAAAAAGCTGAAGGTGAAGATTTTTTGTCGCCCAATATGGTCGGAGATCCAGCCCAGCACCAGGCTGCCAAGAAACAAACCAAGGAGTGCTGAGCCGCCAATCATTCCCGCCATAAACGGCGTCAGTTGCATGGCTGGAGTAAGCTGAATAATGGCGTAACCAATGACGCCGAGAACATAACCGTCGGTCAGGTGTGCGCCGAAAGTGAGCGCAGCAATGCGGCAGTGAAAACGGTTAAGCGGTAAATCATCCATTCGCACCGGTGAAGTGTTCATCTTTACCCCTTCATTGTCCGGTAATAAGAACGGCTTCTCGCCTGAGAAGCCGAAAAGGCAACGCCCCGTCATCGCGGAACGCTGCCTGACACATTATTTTTCAATCGGATAGATAGTACCCGTATTCATAATGCCGTTAGGATCGAACTGCTTTTTCAGCCCTTCCAGCAACGCCCATGCACTGCCGTGTTCCAGCTTGCTCCAGTGAACACGATGTTTACCAATACCGTGGTGGTGCACCATCGAACCGCCGAGGCGAATGGTTTCTTCGCAGATGATTTTGTTGAGCGGATTGTGGTACTTGTCGATTTCCTCTTCCGGCTTACAGTCAACGACGTTGTAGTCGTAGACGAAGTACATGTTGGTGCCGTTCTGATAGCTATGAGAGGAATGACCGCCCAGCATGGTGATGTCGTCGGCGTGTGGGAACTCGGTACGAATACGGTTAATAACGCTTTCGTAGATTTCGTGGATGCAGCTCCAGCAGCCGGACACTTCAGTGGTAAAGCCCATGTTGCCGGTTTTGAGGATCTGCACACGTTCGGCAGCCACTTTATCCGGTCCCCAGTTCAGGTGATTAAACCAGGTTTCGATCAGTTTGCTGTCCACGCGCTGGCATTGCGGGTAGCGGGCAACGATTTCCGCAATCCCTTCGCCCGTCGCCTTCGCAATGCGAGGGTTACCTTCAGCCATAAAGATCAGCACACATTTTCCGTCGGCAAAATGGGTGAAGTGTTGGGTGCCATCTTCGGCGTCATACAAACGAGCGATCGACGGACGATACCCTTCCACCATGATTTCACGCAGGATGTTGAAGCCGGTTTTCATGTCTTCCAGGATATAGCCGTAGAAGAGGTTGTTTTCTGGGGTGAATTTAAAGATTTTCACTGTTACTTCAGTGATATAGCACAATGCACCTTCGTTGCCGATGATGATATGACGAATGTCCGGGCCAGCCGCGCGACGTGGCACGTTTTTAATGCGTGTGACGGTACCATCTGCCAGTACCGCTTCCAGACCAACGACCATATCTTCGATTGCGCCGTAGAGTGTGGAGAACTGCCCGATACTGCGGGTTGCTACCAGGCCGCCCATCTGCGCCAGCGGCTTTGACTGCGGAGAATGCCCCGTGGTGTAACCTTTTTCACGCAACGCATTTTCCAGCACCTCCAGCGGAACGCCACATTGCGCCGTCGCCTGCATATTCTCAATATCAATATTAATGATTTGATTCATGGCGGAGCCGTCGAGCACCACCGAGTTTTCCACAACGGTTTCCAGCCCACCTTCAGTGGCGGAAGCGCCGGTACGCGGCACACCGTTAATTTTGTGCGCATTCATAAAATTCAGCACACGGGAGACTTGTTCTGTGGAACCGAGTTTTACGACCGCTGCCGGAATCGGCAAAGTATAAATGCCATGAATATCCGGAAATTTACGAAAACGGTCAATACTGTTTTTCTTTAATACTGTTTCATCGGTAATTACGCGATCTGCACCAACAATTTCCTTTAGCTGGTCGACAATCGCTGCGCGAGATAAAGACATAGTAATTCCTTCCTGATAATAAAAATGGAATAATCATTAATAAGAGAAAACAGAAACCACCGTTATGGATTAGCGCACTAAATAACCGCCATCAACCACTAATAAATGTCCGTTGACATAATTCGATGCCGGACTTGCGAGGAATACGGCTGCGCCCATTAAATCCTGAGTATCGCCCCAACGGTTTGCCGGAATATGATCAAGAACGCGCTGGTTAGTTTCTGGATTACTACGGGTCGCCAGAGTGATATCGGTAGCGTAATATCCCGGGGCAATACCATTCACCTGAATATTATATTGACCTAATTCATCGCAATAGGCTTTGGTGAATCCGGCAAGAGCATGTTTAGTGGCAGAATAAGCAGGTGACCATTGTCCACCTAAGTAAGAGAACAATGAACAGATATTAATAATTTTACCGCTTTTCTGCGGGATCATAATTTTTGCCGCTTCGTAGCTTAACTCGAATGCGGCGGTCAGGTTCACATCAATCATTGGATCCCAGTCGGCACGACCGAAATCCAGCACCTTATTCAGCTTACAAATACCGGCATTGTTAACCAGAATATCGACGGTACCGAAGCGCTCACAGCAGGCAGCGATAATCTTCTGCGGTGCGCCTTCTGCGGTGATATCCACCTGCATGAAGTCCACTTCAACACCCTGTTTTTCAATCATTTCCTTTGTTTCGCCGTTATCTTTGACAAAACTTGGAATAAAAATATTTGCGCCAGCTTTGGCCAACGCCATTGCAAATGCCTGACCTAAACCGCTATTCCCGCCGGTAACAATTGCTGTTTTACCTTTCAGGGAGAAAAAATCCATTGAGAACGCATTGAGAGATTCGATTGACATAGTTAGCTCCAATTTCCGTAAGGCAAAAAAAAAAGAAAGGTAACTTCCCCCGCCGAGAGGGAAGTTACCTTTCTCATTATCTCTGGTAACTGGAGATAATTTTTAGCATAAGGGCATAACTGCTAATGTGATCGTAATCACAGAGTGATGTTCGTATTATCAAATAGTTTTAAAAAGCAGAAGCGTGATTACTCTCACACAACACCTTTTCTTTCCATGTTATTTCTTATTGCAATTACTAGAGAGCTGAGAAAAGTAATCCACCTGAAAGGGCGGCTTACTTTTCTCTTTTTTTTGTCTATTACAAATGGGAATACGATATGCAACACAACTCATATCGCCGTTGGATAACCCTCGCGATAATTAGTTTTAGCGGCGGAGTTAGTTTTGACCTGGCTTATTTACGTTATATTTATCAAATTCCCATGGCGAAATTTATGGGATTCAGCAATACCGAGATAGGTTTAATAATGAGTACATTTGGTATTGCGGCCATTATTCTTTATGCC
The DNA here is from genome assembly GCF_004745185.1 of Escherichia sp. E2661. Taxonomy (NCBI): domain Bacteria; kingdom Pseudomonadati; phylum Pseudomonadota; class Gammaproteobacteria; order Enterobacterales; family Enterobacteriaceae; genus Escherichia; species Escherichia sp. E2661. The sequence goes on along the minus strand of NZ_PDIG01000028.1, from coordinate 119,826 downwards.
CCCAGCGGCGTTATTGCCGATAAATTTTCACACCGCAAAATGATTACTTCCGCGATGATCATTACCGGATTGCTGGGCCTGATAATGGCAACATATCCACCACTGTGGGTAATGCTCTGTATTCAGGTCGCCTTTGCGATAACCACTATTTTAATGCTGTGGTCGGTGTCGATTAAAGCCGCCTCATTGCTGGGCGATCATAGTGAGCAAGGGAAAATTATGGGCTGGATGGAAGGGCTGCGCGGCGTCGGTGTAATGTCGCTGGCGGTGTTTACCATGTGGGTCTTTTCTCGCTTTGCACCGGATGACAGCGCCAGCCTGAAAACGGTCATTATCATCTATAGTGTGGTTTACATCTTGTTGGGGATTCTGTGCTGGTTTTTGTTAGCGATAACAACAACCTGCGCAGTGCCAATAACGAAGAAAAACAATCATTCCAGCTTAGCGACATCCTGGCCGTTTTGCGCATCAGCACCACCTGGTATTGCAGCATGGTGATTTTGGTGTCTTCACCATCTACGCCATTCTGAGTTACTCCACCAACTATCTGACCGAAATGTATGGTATGTCGCTGGTGGCGGCGAGCTACATGGGGATTGTGATCAACAAAATCTTCCGCGCACTGTGCGGCCCACTTGGCGGCATTATCACCACCTACAGTAAAGTGAAATCCCCTACCCGCGTGATTCAAATCCTTTCCATCATCGGCCTGCTGGCACTGACAGCCCTGCTTGTTACCAACTCTAACCCGCAATCGGTCGCGATGGGGATTGGCCTGATTTTACTGCTGGGATTCACCTGCTACGCCTCACGTGGACTGTACTGGGCCTGCCCCGGCGAAGCGAGAACACCGTCTTACATTATGGGTACCACGGTAGGTATTTGTTCGGTGATTGGATTCCTGCCGGATGTCTTCGTTTACCCGATTATCGGCCACTGGCAGGACACCCTGCCCGCAGCAGAAGCCTACCGCAACATGTGGCTGATGGGCATGGCGGCACTCGGCATGGTGATCGTCTTTACCTTTTTGCTGTTCCAAAAAATTCGTACTGCTGATAGCGCCCCCGCAATGGCTAGCAGCAAGTAAGCCAGGAAAATTACAGGAGAAAAATCATGTCGAAAAAATACATCATAGGGATTGATGGCGGAAGTCAGAGCACAAAAGTGGTGATGTACGATCTGGAAGGTAACGTGGTGTGCGAAGGCAAAGGCTTATTGCAGCCGATGCACACGCCGGATGCCGATACCGCAGAACATCCTGACGACGATTTATGGGCATCATTATGTTTTGCAGGTCACGATTTAATGAGCCAGTTTGCCGGGAATAAAGAAGATATTGTTGGCATCGGCCTGGGCTCCATCCGTTGCTGTCGTGCGTTGTTGAAAGCCGATGGCACGCCTGCTGCGCCGTTGATTAGCTGGCAGGATGCACGCGTTACACGCCCTTACGAACACACGAATCCTGACGTGGCGTATGTCACCTCTTTTTCCGGTTATCTGACGCATCGCTTAACCGGCGAATTTAAAGACAATATCGCCAACTATTTTGGTCAGTGGCCGGTGGATTATAAGACCTGGGCATGGAGCGAAGATGCTGCGGTAATAGAGAAGTTTAATATTCCCCGCCAGATGCTGTTTGATGTGCAAATGCCAGGCACTGTTCTTGGGCATATCACACCACAAGCCGCGCTGGCGACGCATTTCCCGGCAGGACTGCCGGTTGTTTGTACCACCAGTGATAAACCGGTAGAAGCTCTGGGAGCCGGATTACTGGATGATGAAACGGCAGTAATTTCTCTTGGCACTTACATCGCATTGATGATGAACGGTAAAGCACTGCCGAAAGATCCGGTAGCGTACTGGCCGATTATGTCTTCTATTCCGGAAACATTGCTGTATGAAGGTTACGGTATCCGCAAAGGCATGTGGACAGTGAGCTGGCTGCGCGACATGTTAGGCGAGTCGTTAATTCAGGATGCCAAAGCACAGGATCTTTCACCGGAAGATTTGCTCAACAAAAAAGCTTCTTGTGTGCCGCCTGGCTGTAATGGCCTGATGACGGTGCTGGACTGGCTGACCAATCCGTGGGAACCGTACAAACGCGGGATTATGATCGGTTTTGATTCCAGCATGGATTACGCATGGATATACCGTTCAATACTGGAAAGCGTGGCGCTGACGCTGAAGAACAATTACGACAATATGTGTAATGAAATGAATCACTTTGCCAAACATGTGATCATTACTGGCGGCGGTTCGAACAGCGATCTGTTTATGCAAATTTTTGCCGACGTGTTCAACCTTCCGGCACGCCGTAACGCCATTAACGGTTGTGCAAGCCTGGGGGCAGCGATTAATACGGCGGTAGGTCTGGGGTTGTATCCGGATTACGCAACGGCTGTCGACAAAATGGTTCGCGTGAAAGATATCTTTATGCCTGTTGAGGGCAATGCCAAACGCTACGACGCGATGAATAAAGGCATTTTCAAAGATTTAACCAAACACACTGATGTGATTCTGAAAAAATCGTATGAAGTGATGCATGGTGAATTGGGGAATGCGGATTCGATCCAGAGCTGGTCGAATGCGTAAGTGAGGAAGGCCGGGCGGGAAACTGCCCGGCCTGAACATACCTGAATGGTTGTCCCCGCTGACGCGGGGAACTCGCCAGCTCCTGGTCATCCAAGGCATCAAGCATCGGTTTATCCCCGCTAGCGCGGGGAACTCCTTACTTTACGCTTAACTGTAGTTAGCAATGCCGGTTTATCCCCGCTGGCGCGGGGAACTCGTAGCGTCAATCCCGCCGATTATGGGACGGCACGGTTTATCCCCGCTCGCGCGGGGAACTCTCTAAACATAACCTATTATTAATTAATGATTTTTTAAGCCAGTCACAATCTACCAACTTTACAGTATCACACAAACAACACATCCATTATGTTAAAGAGCACTTAATCCGTTGATTGAAAAGGTAAATATTTAAAATAACTCTATACAAACTAAAATCTACCAAACTCCGACGTAATAATTTTCACCCCAGAGAAAAATTAACGCCACAGAATTTGTAGAGAATGACAATGATTAGTCCGGAATGGGCAAAATGGATGAGTTTTCAGAGGCGACAAAAAATATAAATGGGTGGAAGTATTTACAGGTTCCACCCATTTATAACGCTTATAAATGTTTAATCAGGCAATATTTAAATATTTATGTGTTTGCATGGACAAACGCCAGTTGCGCGCAATGCAGGTATCGATACATAAACGCGTAGCATCTTCCTTTTGGCTAATCGGCTGCAGTGCAATGACTCGCGGTTTATCATCGGTCAGCGTCGCAAGCAATTCATCCAGTGCTTCGATATCACGTACGCGTCCAACTGGGTGTTTGATTTCGTTAGCTCGCTCCAGGGCTTGCGACAATACTTCATAACCGCCACGCATATTTAGCTTTGGCGACACGGTGACCCAGGTATTCGGCGTACAACGCACTTCATGAGTACCGCTGGTTTCTATCTGGCAACTGAAACCGTTCTTTTCGAGCAGGTCAGTTAGTGGCATCAAGTCATGAATACAAGGTTCACCCCCCGTAATCACCACGTGACGCGCGGTGTATCCCTGACGACCGATGACTGCGAGCAAGTCTTCACTGCTTGCTGCTCCCCACTTATCACTCTCTTTCGTTTTACCCAGAATGCTGAAAAGGGAAACTTCCCGATCCTCAAGCTTTTCCCATGTGTGTTTGGTGTCGCACCAGGCACAGCCGACCGGGCATCCCTGTAAACGAATAAAAATGGCGGGGACGCCGGTAAAGTAACCCTCACCTTGCAGGGTCTGGAACATCTCGTTAATCGGGTACTGCATAGCATTCTCTGTAAAGTGGATAATTGTTAATTATTGCAGATCTCGCCGCAATATTCATGCTTTATTAACATTCTGTTACAGGCAGGTTTAAGGTAAAAAGTGAATCAGATCATTAAGAATAAAATGAAGCGGCGTATTATGTTTTAAAGGATCAAATAAAAGGGATTTAAACATGTTTAGAATATTCATCGTATTTATATTTATTTTCAATTTATCAGGTTGCGGTTATAACGATATTCAAACCTATGATGAGCAGGTTAATGCCTCCTGGTCAGAAGTACTGAATCAGTATCAACGTCGCGCCGATCTTATTCCTAATCTTGTCGCAAGTATTAAAGGTTATTCCAGCCATGAAAAAGAGGTACTGGAGGCCGTTACATTAGCTCGTAGTCAAGCTAATCGTGCCAGCAGCGATCTTCTGCAAGCTCCGGGAGATGAGCAAAAATTACAAGCCTGGCAACAAGCTCAGGCGCAGGTAACTCGCACTCTCGGGCAGTTAACGATTATTAGTGAACGTTATCCTGAATTAAAGGCTCAGGAACTCTATCAAAATTTAATGGTACAACTCGAAGGAAGCGAAAATCGAATTGCTGTCGCGCGAGGAAGATATATTAAAGCCATTGAACAATATAATGTCACTATCCGCAAATTTCCCGCAGTGTTAACCGCAAAGGTCATGGATTACACACCAAAGAAAAATTATTTGCCGGATGATGTCGCCGCAGTAAGCAAAGCCCCAACAATAGATTTTAGCCAGAATGCGAGTGCTCATTAGGCGAGTTAATTATATGAAAAATTTTATCTTACTTCTTGTTCTGGTCTGTTCATCTGCGTTTGCAGTACAAGTTCCAGTACCTGAATCACCTAAATATATGAATGATTTAACAGGGACATTAACCAGAGGGGAAGTAAGTACTCTGACCAGCCAGATTAAAGCCCTGACGCAAAAAGAACAGACGCAGCTTGTGGTATTGGTGGTTGAAACCACAGGCGAAGAAACCATCGAGCAATATGCAACACGTGTGTTCGAGAGTTGGCAGCCCGGCCATAAAGGTCGTGATGACGGTATTTTACTGGTAGTTGCCTGGCAAGATCATACCGTTCATATTGAAATCGGTTACGGGCTTGAGGGTATTCTGACGGATGCACAGTCCGGGCAAATTATTCGCAACAGTATTATTCCCGCGTTTAAAAAAGGCGACCTTACTGGCGGCTTGCAACAGGGTATCAGTGATATTGAAACCCGACTATCAGGAAATGATTTAGTTAATAACACATCGCCCGATCACCCTTTGCCCTTTAGCGGTTGGTGGGCTTTGTTAGTCTGGGCGATAGTACTGACGTTTATTTCTGCCAGAGGATATATCAAAACGCTGGGAGTGATTTGCTTTGCTGCCATAATACTGGCCTTTGTACTTCCCATCGCTGGATATAGCGGGAGCTGGGGAGTTCTTGCCACATTATTATGTTTCGCCACACCGTTCCTGGTCGTAGCTATCGCTTTCACACCTTACGGCAGAAAGGTGCGTGATTCAATGCGTAATGCCAACCGACCGTCACGTTACGAAAGAAGCAACTCGGCCTCCTGGCATTCTTCATCATCGTCGTCATCTTCCTCTTCATCGTCTTTCGACAATGACAATTTCAGCGGTGGCGGCGGTTCATCTGGTGGCGGTGGCGCTTCCGGGCGCTGGTGATCGTAATGCGCTTAATCTTTATTTTACTCGCTTTGTGGTGCCTTCCGGTGCTTGCCCAGCAAATTGCTGTGCCGGAGCTGCGCCACCAGGTGACCGATATTACTGGTACGTTAAGCTCGTCTGAACAACAATCACTGACACAGCAGCTGCAGGATATTACACAAAAAACACGAGCCCAGGTCGCCGTATTAATTGTGCCATCCACCGGGGACGATACCATTGAACAATATGCAACTCGCGTTTTTTGATAGCTGGAAACTGGGGGATGAGCGGCGTGACGATGGTATTCTGATCCTGGTCGCCTGGGAAGATCGTAAAGTTCGCATTGAAGTGGGCTACGGGCTGGAAGGGGTGGTTACCGACCTGCAAGCGGCGAAGATTATCCGTGATATATTAATCCCTGCTTTCAAAAGTGATGACCTTATGGGTGGGTTAACACTGGCAAGCGAAAATATTGGCGCACTTCTGCTGAATGGTGAATTACCGGAAAACAGGGGGAATTACTACAGTATCAATCCCCCTATTCCATTATCGCTTGCTGTAATTATATTACTGGCGGTGCTTTCATATTTTATTGTTTTTACCGATCCGTCAAATCTCCCCTGGATAGCACTCACTGGCGCAATTTACGGGATGGTATTCCTCTATGTTGCAGAGCCAGGACCATGGACGAATTTAATCGTTGCCTGCGGCATGTTAACGCCTTTTGCGATCGTAGTGCTGCTTATCTTTTGGCTTATCGTTAGTAAAAAACTACGCGCCAGATATAAGAAACTCGGTAAAGAAAGAACTTCAAGAAAAGGTTCTTCGTCATCCTCTTCCGGTGGCGGCTCAAGTGGTGGTGGGTTTAGCGGCGGCGGCGGATTTAGCGGAGGTGGCGGTTCTTCTGGCGGTGGCGGCGCGTCCGGCCGCTGGTAACTCGACCATAAAAAATGCCAGCCCGAAGGCTGGCATTTTTAAATCAGATAAAGTCAGACTTATGCCTGGCCTTTGATCTCTTTACGACCGTTGTACGGTGCTTTTTCGCCCAGAGCTTCTTCAATACGAATCAGCTGGTTGTATTTAGCAACACGGTCAGAACGGCTCATAGAACCAGTTTTGATCTGGCCTGCAGCAGTACCAACAGCCAGGTCAGCGATGGTAGCGTCTTCAGTTTCGCCAGAACGGTGAGAGATCACTGCAGTGTAGCCAGCGTCTTTCGCCATCTTGATTGCAGCCAGAGTTTCGGTCAGAGAACCGATCTGGTTGAATTTGATCAGGATGGAGTTAGCGATGCCTTTTTCGATACCTTCTTTCAGGATCTTGGTGTTGGTTACGAACAGGTCGTCACCAACCAGCTGGATTTTGTCGCCCAGAACTTTGGTCTGGTATGCGAAACCGTCCCAGTCAGATTCGTCCAGACCGTCTTCGATGGAAACGATCGGGTACTGTTTGGTCAGTTCTTCCAGGAAGTGAGTGAATTCTTCAGAGGTGAACGCTTTGTTGCCTTCGCCAGCCAGAACGTATTTACCGTCTTTGTAGAATTCAGAAGCTGCGCAGTCCATCGCCAGAGTGATGTCTTTGCCCAGTTCATAACCAGCAGCTTTAACAGCTTCAGCGATAACAGCCAGAGCTTCAGCGTTGGAACCCAGGTTCGGCGCATAGCCACCTTCGTCACCAACTGCAGTGTTCATGCCTTTCGCTTTCAGAACTTTTGCCAGGTGATGGAAAACTTCAGAACCCATGCGGATGGCTTCTTTCACAGTTTTTGCGCCAACCGGCTGAATCATGAATTCCTGGATATCAACGTTGTTGTCAGCGTGCTCACCACCGTTGATGATGTTCATCATCGGAACCGGCATAGAGTATTTGCCCGGAGTGCCGTTCAGTTCAGCGATGTGCTCGTACAGCGGCATACCTTTAGCAGCAGCAGCAGCTTTGGCGTTAGCCAGAGATACAGCCAGGATTGCGTTCGCGCCGAAGTTAGATTTGTTTTCGGTGCCGTCCAGGTCGATCATGATCTTGTCAATGCCAGCCTGATCTTTGGCATCTTTGCCAATCAGCGCCTGAGCGATCGGGCCGTTAACCGCAGCAACAGCTTTGGTTACGCCTTTGCCCAGGAAACGGGATTTGTCGCCATCGCGCAGTTCCAGAGCTTCACGGGAACCAGTAGAAGCACCTGACGGAGCAGCTGCCATACCGACGAAACCACCCTCCAGATGTACTTCGGCTTCAACAGTCGGGTTACCACGGGAGTCGATGATTTCACGACCGATGATTTTTACGATTTTGGACATTAGGTTTTCCTCAAGTCACTAGTTAAACTGAAACTCCAGACAAACAACGCGTACCCAGGGTACGCGTTGCCGTTCTAACTTTTTTACTTACTTCGCCTGACGTTTCTGGAACTCGCTGGCGGCTTTTACAAAGCCAGCAAACAGCGGGTGTCCATCACGTGGAGTAGAAGTAAACTCCGGATGGAACTGACAAGCCACGAACCACGGGTGATTCGGAACTTCGATGATCTCGACCAACTGATCATCCCCGGAACGGCCCGCAACGCGCAGACCTGCATCTTCAATCTGTTTCAGCAGCATGTTGTTGACTTCGTAGCGGTGACGATGACGCTCAACAATTGTCGGCGCATTGTACAGCTGGCGAACCAGGCTATTGTCAACCAGCTGGCACTGTTGTGCGCCGAGACGCATGGTGCCGCCGAGATCGCTCTTCTCGCTACGAACTTCAACGTTGCCGTTTTCATCGCGCCACTCGGTAATCAGCGCCACAACCGGGTACTTACAGTCTGGCACAAATTCCGTAGAGTTGGCGTTCTCCATGTTGGCAACATGGCGAGCGTAATCAATTAACGCCACCTGCATACCCAGGCAAATGCCCAGATAAGGAATATTGTTCTCACGCGCAAAGCGCGCGGTAGTAATCATGCCTTCTACGCCACGATAGCCGAAACCGCCAGGTACGAGGATCGCGTCCAGACCTTTAAGGATTTCAACACCGCGCGTTTCAACATCTTGTGAATCGATCAGTTTGATGTTGACGCTGACACGATTCTTCAGCCCACCGTGTTTCAGTGCTTCGATCACGGATTTGTAAGCGTCCGGCAGTTCAATGTACTTGCCGACCATACCGATAGTGACTTCACTCACCGGATTCGCTTCTTCGAAGATAACCTGTTCCCATTCGGACAGATTCGCTTCCGGGCAGTTTAAGCTGAATCGTTTACAAATATAATCGTCCAGCCCCTGAGATTTCAACAGGCCCGGAATTTTATAGATGGAATCGACGTCTTTCAGAGAAATAACCGCTTTTTCCGGAACATTACAGAACAATGCAATCTTCGCACGTTCGTTAGCCGGAACGGCGCGATCTGAACGACAAATCAGGATGTCAGGCTGGATACCGATGGAGAGCAGCTCTTTTACAGAGTGCTGGGTCGGTTTGGTTTTGACTTCACCAGACGCTGCCATGTACGGCACCAGCGTCAGGTGCATAAACAGAGTGTGCTCACGGCCAATTTCAACAGCCAACTGGCGAATCGCTTCGAGGAACGGCAGGGATTCGATGTCACCTACGGTACCGCCGATTTCGACCAGAACCACGTCGTGGCCTTCACCACCTGCAAGAACGCGTTCTTTGATAGCGTTAGTGATGTGTGGAATAACCTGTACGGTTGCGCCGAGGTAGTCACCGCGGCGTTCTTTACGCAGAACGTCTGAGTAGATACGACCCGTGGTGAAGTTGTTGCGGCGGCTCATTTTGGTACGAATGAAACGCTCGTAGTGACCCAGGTCCAGGTCGGTTTCAGCGCCGTCTTCAGTAACGAACACTTCCCCGTGTTGGATTGGGCTCATAGTACCTGGATCGACGTTAATGTACGGATCCAGTTTCATGATGGTCACATTGAGGCCACGGGCTTCAAGAATGGCTGCGAGGGAGGCTGCGGCAATGCCTTTACCCAGAGAGGATACGACCCCGCCGGTCACAAAAATATAGTTCGTTGTCATGCTGAACCTGAGAAGTTAGGTTGAAAAGACGATGGAATAACCAGGACGGGAAAGCAGTATACCCGAACATGACCTGTGCCACAAACTTTCATTATCCCTCCTCTTCGCCAGCGCACTATTGAAATCAGGAGTGAGAAAATAGCCCCTTTGGGGTAAATGTTTTTGACGCAAATCAAGCGCTTGTCATTTAAAAAATGACACAAATGGCGCTTGACCGCGTAATTCCCTTAGAGATCAATTTCCTGCCGTTTTACCTGTTGCCAGACTTCTTCCATTGTTTCGAGGTCAACACCTGTCATTTCCAGTCCACGCGCGGCAACAATACGCTCCACTTCGCGAAAACGACGCTCGAATTTTTCATTCGCTTTTTGCAATGCGATTTCTGCTTTCGTCCCTAAATGGCGAGCCAGATTAACCGTTGCAAACAGCAGGTCGCCCATTTCCTCCTCCAGTTTAGCCTGGTCGACAACAGCCTGCCGCGCCTCGTACATCACCTCGTCGATCTCTTCGTAGACTTTATCGACTACCGGGCCAAGCGTCGTCCAGTCGAAACCAACGTTGGCGCAACGTTTCTGGATTTTTTGCGCACGCATTAAAGCCGGTAAACTACGAGGAATATCATCCAGCGCCGAATGCTGTGCTTTCTGCGCGCGCTCTTCAGTTTTGATTTGCTCCCAACGGGCGAGCACTTCACTACTGTTTTCGGCAGAACTGTCAGCAAAAACATGCGGATGGCGACGCTCTAATTTATCGCTGATCGCAGCACAAATATCATTAAAGTCAAAGCGCCCTTCTTCCTGGGCCATTTGCGCGTAAAACACCACCTGGAACAACAGATCGCCGAGTTCACCGCGCAGATCGTCAAAGTCTTCGCGGGCGATGGCGTCCAGCACTTCGTAGGTTTCTTCAAGGGTGTAAGGCGCAATGGTGGCAAATGTCTGCTCTTTATCCCACGGGCAGCCGTTTTCCGGGTCGCGCAGGCGCTGCATGATGGTGAGCAAACGGTCGATTTGATTCATTAGAATGTCCTGAAAATTGCGGGTCTGTCAGGTGTAATACCTTCGAGTAAAAGATATCGCTGGATACGGCTGACGCCATATCCAGCTATGTAAGACTAACTCCCGTGCAGTCGACGCGCGTCGATAACATCCGGCACCTGGTTGAGTTTACCCAGCACGCGGCCCAGCACTTGCAGGTTATAAATCTCAATGGTCATGTCGATGGTTGCCAGTTGCTGTTTGGTGTCGCTACGGCTGGCAACGCCAAGCACGTTCACTTTCTCATTGGCGAGAATGGTCGTGATATCACGTAACAACCCACTACGATCATTAGCCAGCACGCGGACCACCAGCGAATATCCGGCGGAGTAGCTCTCGCCCCATACAGCATCAACAATGCGTTCTGGCGCATGGGAGCGCAGTTCCGCCAGTTGTTCGCAATCGGCGCGGTGTACTGAAATACCGCGCCCCTGGGTTATGAAGCCGACAATCTCATCCCCAGGAATCGGCTGGCAGCAACGCGCGATGTGGTGCATCAGGTTGCCAACACCTTCGACTACCACGCGACCGTTATCTTTACTGCGGTTTTGCGGTGTGTAGCTTTTTNGCTGAAGCTGTTTCAGCGCGGCGGCGTCCTGCTCTTCGGCACTCGGCTTATTAAATTGCGATTGCAGGAAGTTCACCATCTGATTGAGACGGATATCCCCGCCACCAATCGCCGCCAGCAACTCGTCGACATCATTGAAGTTGTAACGCGGCAGCAGGTGTTTTTCTGCTTCTTTCAGGCTGATCCCAAGATGTTCCAGCTCGTCATCAAGGATTTGTCGTCCAGCCAGAATGTTTTTGTCACGATCCTGTTTACGGAACCAGGCATGAATTTTCGAACGCCCACGGCTGGTTGTGACATAGCCCAGGTTTGGGTTTAACCAGTCACGGCTGGGATTGGGCTGTTTCTGGGTGATAATTTCAATCTGGTCACCCATCTGTAACTGGTAGGTGAATGGCACAATCCGCCCGCCAATTTTTGCCCCGATGCAGCGGTGTCCGACATCGCTGTGGATGTGATAAGCGAAGTCCAGCGGCGTTGATCCCGCAGGTAAATCAACAACATCCCCTTTCGGCGTAAAGACGTATACCCGGTCGTCAAACACCTGACTGCGTACTTCGTCGAGCATTTCACCGGAGTCGGCCATCTCTTCCTGCCACGCAATCAGTTTACGCAGCCAGGCAATCCGGTCTTCATGTCCTGAACGCGCCCCGCCAGCTGCCGCACCTTCTTTATATTTCCAGTGCGCAGCAACACCCAACTCTGCATCTTCATGCATCTGTTTGGTGCGGATTTGGATCTCAACGGTTTTGCCACCCGGCCCCAGTACCACAGTATGAATAGACTGATAGCCGTTTGGTTTCGGATTTGCGACGTAATCATCAAATTCATCCGGCAAGTGGCGATAGTGAGTGTGCACTATCCCCAGCGCGGCGTAGCAGTCTTGTAAACGCTCGGCAACAATACGTACTGCACGGACATCAAACAGCTCATCGAAGGCGAGGTTCTTTTTCTGCATTTTGCGCCAGATGCTGTAGATGTGTTTCGGACGACCATACACTTCAGCTTTAACGCCTTCAGCTTTCATCTCAGCGCGCAGATGACCGACAAACTCTTCGATATAGTGTTCGCGGTCGAGACGGCGTTCATGCAGCAGTTTTGCGATGCGCTTGTATTCGGTCGGATGGAGATAACGGAAGCAGTAATCTTCCAGTTCCCATTTCAGTTGCCCGATCCCGAGACGGTTCGCCAGCGGCGCGTAAATATTGGTGCACTCTTTTGCTGCAAGTACGCGTTCATCTTCTGGCGCGTCTTTCACTTCGCGCAGATGGGCAATTCGCTCCGCCAGTTTGATGACCACGCAACGGAAGTCATCGACCATCGCCAGCAACATCCGGCGAACGTTATCGACCTGTTCGGAGGAAACAGAATCGGTGTGTGTGGCTTTAAGCTGGCGGATTGCCGCCATATCGCGCACACCGTGAATAAGATTAACGACCGACTTACCGACGCTCTCGCGCAGTACGTCTTCGCTGACTACGTTGGCATCGGCCAGAGGGAACAGTAGCGCCGCCCGCAGCGTGTCAATGTCCATACTTAATGTCGAGAGGATCTCCACCATCTCGACACCACGCCACAACAGCAAACTGGCATCCGGATGCCCCTGCGTCTGCTGCAGACAATACGCCCAGGTTTCGGCTAAGCACTCACACGACTTCTGGCTGGCAATCCCCAGACTTGCGATCCATTTGTCCGGATCAAATTCACCAGCCTTATTGATATGTGCACTTCTTACCGCAACCATTGTCCTCTCCTTTAGGGACCTGACCTGCCGAAATCAGCAAATCGTAACTATTTAACGCGCGAAAAAAGCACCATCGATTCCAGATGCCCCGTGTGTGGGAACATATCCAGCATCGCCAGTCGCGCAATGGTATATCCTGCTTTTAATAACGCCTCGCTATCCCGAGCCAGCGTCGCAGGGTTACAGGATACATAAACTATACGAATGGGTTCCAGTTTTATAATTTGCTGCATGACGCCAGCAGCACCTGCTCGCGCCGGGTCCAGCAACACTTTGTCAAAGCCGTTTTTAGCCCACGGCTGCTTTGTGACATCATCTTCAAGATTTTCATGATAAAACGTCACATTTTGTAAACCATTAAGTCGCGCATTTTCCTGACCTTTCTCCACCAGCGCCGCAACACCTTCTACCCCTACCACGCTAGCCGCTCGTGTCGCTAATGGCAGTGTGAAATTGCCCATACCGCAGAACAGATCAAGCACGCAGTCTTCAGCCTGCACATCCAACCACTCCAGCGCGCGTGCCACCATTTTCTGGTTCACACCCGCGTTGACCTGAATAAAATCACGCGGGCTAAAAGTTAAACGCAACCCGTTTGAGTCATACCAGGGCATCTCGCCAGAGACGGTTTCGAGTATCTCACTATCGGGGGCGAGAAACAGATCCAGGCCTTCAGAATGCGAAAAGCGTTCCAGTTTTTCACGATCAGCCGAACTTAGCGGTGCGGTATGGCGTAAAATCATCAGCGTGCCGCTGGTTGCCTGCACCAGTTCAACGTGACCAAGATGGCGCATGGCTTGTAAGCTGCCAAGGCATGCCCTGACTTTGGGCAGCAATGCTTCAAGTTGGGGCGCTAAAATGGGGCATTGCTTAACATCGACAATGTCACTGGAACCCGCTTTGCGAAATCCCATCTGTAATTGTTGTGTTTTCGGCTGATAGTTCAGGCTTAAGCGCGCGCGGCGACGGTACCCCCAGGGAACATCGGCGATCACTTCAGAGACGTCGTGCTTCATTAACCGGGCGAGCGCCGCACTTTTGCTTCGCTGCTGTAGTTCGATGCTGGCGTGTTGTTGCTGACAGCCGCCGCATACGCCAAAATGAGGGCAGCGTGGCGTTTCGCGTTCCGGGCTGTCGCTTAGCCTGCGCACGACTTTAGCGCGGGAATACTGTTTTTTATCTTCAGTAACAGTAACTTCCGCGTCTTCCTGCGGCAATAGCCCGGGGATAAATAACGCTTTTCCGTTATGTCGTGCCACGCCCTGACCAAAAGAGTCGAGGTCGTTGACTGAAACGGTTATGATCTGACGCGTCGTCACGCGTCGTTTTGCAGAGTAGAATTGCGCCATTGGCGAGACTTTCTCAATTTAACAGTGTGACCTTAATTGTCCCATAACGGAACTCCATGACCAACTACAGCCTGCGCGCACGCATGATGATTCTGATCCTGGCGCCGACCGTCCTTATTGGTTTATTGCTCAGTATCTTTTTCGTCGTGCATCGCTATAACGACTTGCAGCGTCAACTGGAAGATGCCGGTGCCAGCATTATTGAGCCGCTTGCAGTTTCTACTGAATATGGCATGAGCCTGCAAAATCGCGAATCTATCGGTCAGTTGATAAGCGTTTTGCATCGTCGCCATTCTGATATTGTTCGCGCCATTTCAGTTTACGATGAAAATAACCGACTCTTTGTCACCTCCAATTTTCATCTCGACCCTTCAGCAATGCAGCTCGGTAGTAACGTGCCATTTCCGCGCCAGCTCACTGTCACACGTGATGGCGATATTATGATTTTGCGTACGCCGATTATCTCCGAGAGTTATTCTCCCGACGAATCGCCCATTAGCGATGCCAAAAATAGTCAGAATATGCTGGGGTATATTGCCCTTGAGCTGGACCTTAAATCGGTGCGCTTACAGCAATATAAAGAGATTTTTATTTCCAGCGTGATGATGCTGTTTTGTATTGGTATTGCGCTTATTTTTGGCTGGCGACTCATGCGCGATGTAACCGGCCCGATTCGCAACATGGTGAATACTGTCGACCGCATCCGCCGAGGACAACTCGACAGCCGGGTGGAAGGATTTATGCTCGGCGAGTTGGATATGCTGAAAAACGGCATTAACTCGATGGCAATGTCTCTGGCGGCTTATCACGAAGAGATGCAGCACAATATCGACCAGGCGACGTCTGATCTGCGTGAAACGCTGGAGCAGATGGAAATTCAGAACGTTGAGTTGGACCTGGCGAAAAAGCGCGCCCAGGAAGCGGCGCGTATTAAGTCCGAGTTTCTGGCGAATATGTCACATGAGCTGCGTACACCGCTGAATGGAGTTATTGGCTTTACCCGCCTGACGCTGAAAACAGAATTAACACCAACGCAGCGCGATCACCTGAACACGATTGAACGCTCGGCAAATAATTTGCTGGCAATTATTAATGATGTTCTCGACTTCTCGAAACTGGAAGCGGGCAAGCTGATCCTGGAAAGTATTCCGTTCCCGCTGCGCAGCACGCTGGATGAAGTGGTTACTCTTCTGGCGCATTCTTCTCACGATAAAGGGCTGGAATTGACGCTCAATATTAAGAGCGACGTGCCAGATAACGTGATAGGCGATCCGCTGCGTTTACAGCAAATCATCACTAACCTGGTGGGGAATGCGATTAAATTCACCGAGAATGGCAACATCGATATTCTGGTGGAAAAACGAGCGCTGAGTAATACCAAAGTTCAGATTGAAGTGCAGATCCGCGATACCGGTATTGGCATTCCTGAACGCGATCAATCGCGCCTGTTCCAGGCCTTCAGGCAGGCAGATGCCAGTATTTCACGCCGTCATGGCGGCACCGGGCTGGGGCTGGTAATTACGCAAAAACTGGTTAATGAGATGGGCGGAGATATCTCGTTCCATAGCCAGCCGAATCGTGGCTCAACCTTCTGGTTCCATATTAATCTCGATCTGAACCCGAATATTATTATTGAAGGACCATCCACCCAGTGCCTCACAGGCAAACGCCTGGCTTATGTCGAACCGAACTCGGCAGCCGCGCAGTGCACGCTGGATATTTTAAGCGAAACACCGCTTGAGGTGGTCTACAGCCCAAGCTTCTCGGCCCTCCCTCCCGCGCATTACGACATGATGTTGTTAGGGATTGCGGTGACTTTCCGCGAACCGCTAACGATGCAACATGAGCGGTTAGCGAAAGCAGTGTCGATGACCGATTTTCTGATGCTCGCCCTTCCGTGCCATGCACAGGTCAATGCCGAAAAGCTCAAGCAAGATGGTATCGGCGCGTGTCTGCTGAAACCCCTGACGCCTACACGTCTGTTGCCTGTACTGACCGAGTTTTGTCATCAAACACAAAATACGCTGTTGCCTGTCACCGACGAAAGTAAGCTGGTAATGACGGTTATGGCTGTTGATGATAACCCAGCAAACCTGAAACTTATCGGCGCATTGCTGGAAGACATGGTTCAGCATGTGGAGTTGTGCGATAGCGGACATCAGGCGGTTGAACGAGCAAAACAGATGCCGTTCGATTTAATCTTAATGGATATTCAAATGCCGGACATGGACGGCATTCGTGCATGCGAACTTATCCACCAGCTTCCGCACCAGCAACAAACGCCAGTCATCGCGGTGACTGCACATGCGATGGCTGGGCAAAAAGAGAAATTACTTGGCGCGGGGATGAGCGATTATCTGGCGAAACCGATAGAAGAAGAGCGATTGCATAATTTGCTGCTGCGCTACAAACCCGGCAGCGGCATTTCTTCCCGCGTTGTGACGCCAGAAGTGAACGAAATTGTGGTGAACCAGAATGCGACTCTGGACTGGCAACTGGCGCTACGCCAGGCCGCTGGCAAAACCGATCTGGCGCGCGATATGCTGCAAATGTTGCTCGATTTCCTGCCTGAAGTTCGCAACAAAGTTGAGGAACAACTGGTTGGGGAAAATCCAGAAGGCCTGGTTGATTTGATTCATAAACTGCATGGCAGTTGCGGCTATAGCGGTGTACCGCGTATGAAGAATCTCTGTCAACTTATCGAACAACAGCTACGAAGCGGTACTAAAGAAGAAGATTTGGAGCCGGAGCTACTGGAATTGTTGGACGAGATGGATAATGTGGCACGCGAAGCCAGTAAAATTCTTGGGTAATAAACGTCTTGTCGAGTAGCAATCGGCTTTTTATGAAGCTGGTTTCAGATTGGTGACAAAGTGCCTGTGTTTATGCCGGATGCGGCGTTAACGCCTTATCCGGCCTACAAAACCAATTAAATTCAATGAATTAAAAAATTATGTAGACCTGATACGTAGCGCAACAGGCAATTTTGCGTTTGGCATCAGTCTCAAACCGGCTCCTGACAGAGCCGGTTTTTGTTTTCTGTCTTAACGCACCATGCATGGACGCTTGTTATCGAACGTCCAGCCAGGAATCAGGTACTGCATCCCCATCGCATCATCACGCGCGCCAAGCCCGTATTTCTGATACAGCTCGTGGGCTTTCATCACTTGATCCATATCGATTTCTACACCCAGCCCCGGTTTTTCTGGCACCTGAACCAGACCGCCTTTGATCTCAAACGGTTCTTTGGTCAGGCGCTGATTACCTTCCTGCCAGATCCAGTGTGTATCAATAGCAGTAATTTTACCCGGTGCAGCAGCGGCAACATGGGTAAACATCGCCAGGGAAATATCGAAGTGGTTGTTAGAGTGTGAACCCCAGGTCAGGCCAAATTCATGGCACATTTGCGCCACACGTACCGAACCCTGCATCGTCCAGAAATGCGGATCCGCCAGCGGGATATCAACGGATTGTAACGAGAGCGTATGGCCCATCTGCCGCCAGTCGGTGGCTATCATATTGGTTGCAGTCGGCAGGCCAGTTGCGCGACGGAACTCTGCCATCACTTCACGCCCGGAGAAACCTTGCTCCGCACCACACGGATCTTCTGCATAAGCCAGCGAACCTTTCAGGTATTTACCAATTTTAATCGCTTCGTTCAGCGACCAGGCACCGTTAGGATCGAGCGTAATACGCGCCTGCGGGAAGCGTTGCGCCAGTGCCACAATAGACTCGGCTTCTTCTTCCCCGGCCAGTACACCGCCCTTCAGTTTGAAATCGTTGAAGCCATATTTTTCATACGCCGCTTCCGCCAGACGCACCACCGCATCCGGCGTCATCGCTTCTTCGTGACGAAGACGATACCAGTCGCATTTGTCATCCGGCTGGCTTTGATACGGTAACGGTGTGGCTTTGCGATTGCCGACAAAGAACAGATAACCGAGCATTTCGACTTCGCTACGCTGTTGACCATCGCCCAGCAGGGATGCCACGTTAACCCCAAGGTGTTGCCCAAGCAGATCCAGCATTGCCGCTTCTATCCCGGTTACCACGTGGATAGTGGTACGCAGATCAAAAGTCTGTAAACCACGCCCGCCAGAATCACGATCGGCAAAAGTATTACGTACCAGCGTCAGAACGTTTTTGTATTCACCCAGCGTTTTACCTACCACCAGCGGAATCGCATCTTCCAGCGTTTTACGGATTTTCTCGCCGCCGGGAATTTCCCCTACGCCAGTGTGACCAGAATTATCTTTGATGATCACAATATTACGCGTGAAGAACGGTGCGTGTGCGCCACTCAGATTCATCAGCATACTGTCATGACCCGCCACCGGGATGACCTGCATTTCAGTAACAACAGGCGTCGTAAATTGAGAATTCATATTTATGTCCTTTTTCAGAATCAATGACGGCCGAAAACGGGACGTTTACGGTCAAAGGTCCAGCCGGGGATCAGGTACTGCATCGGGCCTGCGTCGTTACGCGCGCTGCCAGGCAGACGTTTATAGGCTTCGTGAGCTTTCTGTACCTGTTCCCAGTCCAGTTCCACGCCCAGACCAGGCGCATCAGGAACGGCAATTTTTCCGTTTTTAATCTCCAGCGGATTTTTGGTCAGGCGACAATCGCCCTCCTGCCAAATCCAGTGGGTATCGATAGCGGTAGGATTACCCGGTGCCGCCGCGCCCACATGGGTAAACATCGCCAGAGAGATATCAAAGTGGTTATTAGAATGGCAGCCCCAGGTCAGCCCCCAGTCGTCGCAAAGCTGCGCCACGCGGACTGCTCCAGAAAGCGTCCAGAAGTGCGGATCGGCAAGTGGAATATCTACCGCATTGAGCATCACCGCATGACCCATTTCGCGCCAGTTGGTGGCGATCATATTGGTCGCGACGGGCAAGCCGGTCGCCCGCCGAAACTCCGCCATCACTTCGCGACCGGAGAAACCCTGTTCTGCGCCGCATGGATCTTCGGCATAGGTAAGAACATCATTCAGCCCTTTGCACAAAGAAATGGCTTCATCAAGCAGCCAGGCACCGTTGGGATCAACGGTAATCCGCGCATCCGGGAAGCGTTTCTTCAATGCACGAACAGTGTCGATTTCTTGCTCGCCAGGTAATACGCCACCTTTGAGTTTGAAATCTTTAAAGCCATAGCGATCCTGTGAGGCTTCCGCCAGACGCACAACGGCTTCGCTGTTCATCGCTTTCTGGTGACGCAACTGATACCACTCATGGTTGCCTGGTGTACTGTCCAGATAAGCAAGATCGGTTTTAGTCCGATCACCGATATAAAACAGATAACCGAGGACGGTAATAGCATCGCGTTGCTTGCCTGGGCCAAGCAGTTCACAGACCGGAACATTCAGCGCCTTACCTAACAGGTCGAGCAAAGCGGCTTCCAGCGCCGCCACGGCGTTAACGCGTAATTCAAAGGTCCAGGCACCTTTGCCGAAGGTATCAAAATCGGCGGCCTGATTACCTTTATGCACCTGCTGGACCACTTTATTCAGTCGCGCGACTTCCTGGCCCAGAACCATCGGAATAGCATCGGCAAGCGTTTGATAAATCACCTCTCCGCCCGGCGCTTCACCAATGCCGGTATTTCCGGCATTATCGGTGAGTACCACAATGTTGCGGGTGAAATATGCGTTATGTGCACCACCAATATTGAGCAACATGCTGTCATGTCCGGCGACCGGAATGACTTTCATATCAGTAATGACTGGACTGGATTGTGTCGTCATCTTATTGCCCCGCGACAGGTTTCAGCTCAATACGTTTAATATCGCCCACCAGCACCAGGTAGCTCAGCACCGCGATTAAGGCATGAACACCAACATAAATCAGCGCTCCATTAAAGGAGCCAGTCGTGCCAACGATATAACCAATTGCGATTGGCGTGACGATACCGGAAATGTTACCGAACATATTGAACAGGCCGCCGGAAAGACCGCTAATCTCTTTCGGCGCAGTATCTGCCATTACCGCCCAACCCAGCGCCCCGATGCCTTTACCGAAGAAGGCCAACGCCATGAAACCGATGATCATCCACTCAACATCGACGTAGTTACAGAACACCATCACCATCGACAGCAACATGCCCATCACGATCGGTGTTTTACGCGCAATGTTCAGCGAGCCCGTGCGGCGCATCAGCCAGTCGGAAATAATCCCCCCCAGCACGCCGCCGATAAAACCGCAAACAGCAGGAACGGAAGCCACAAAGCCCGCTTTCAGAATCGACATCCCGCGCGCCTGCACCAGATAAACCGGGAACCAGGTAATAAAGAAGTAAGTCAGGGCATTGATACAATACTGACCGATATAAACACCGATCATCATCCGCGAACCGAGCAGCTGTTTGATCTGCCCCCACTTCACGCTGAACGGCACTTTAACTTTGGTGTTTTGCTGATCCATATTGATCAGCGCGCCGCCAGCGGCGATGTACTCCAGCTCTTTCTGATTTACACCCGGATGCTGGTTTGGCTCGTGGATGACTTTCAGCCAGAAAAAACTGATGACAATGCCCAAACCGCCCATAAAGAAGAAGACGTGTGACCAACCCACTTCATGAGTCAGCCAGCCCATAATCGGCGCGAAGATCACCGTTGCGAAGTATTGGGCGGAGTTAAAAATCGACACCGCCGTTCCCCTTTCCTGCGCCGGAAACCAGGCCGCAACAATGCGACTGTTGCCAGGGAAAGATGGCGCTTCAGCAAGCCCGACCAGGAAGCGCAGCGTAAACAGGGCAACGATAATGCCGAATCCACTAAAGATATCGACGAAGCCTTGCAGCAAGGTAAACATCGACCAGATAAAGATTGACCAGAAGTAGACGCGTTTTGAACCAAAACGATCCAGCAACCAGCCACCAGGGATCTGCCCGATAACATAAGCCCATGAGAAAGCAGAGAACACATAGCCCATACCCACTGGGTCAAGGCCGATATCTTTGGCCATTTCCGAACCGGCGATCGAGAGCGTAGCGCGATCGCCGTAGTTGAAAGATGTGACGATAAACAGCATCACCACTATCCAGTAACGAGCATTCGTGCGTTTTTCCACACTGCTCGCAGCCTGACTTAAAGAACTCATTGTTGCACTCCTGAAAATTCGCGTTAGCCACGCTCACTCTGGACTGCGACATCGCCAGGAAATCAGAGGTGACGTAGGGTGTTTTTGCCGTTTTTATAGGTCGTTCGCCGAATGCGGCGCGTGTTTATATCTGGCAATAGCAGTATAAAAAGCGCGCCATAGCGGCTCACCGTGCAACAACACAACATTAATGCGTTCAATGAGGCTCGATTTTGGCATTAGCCCTGGACGGTGGAATCCACTTCACGGAAATGAAAACAAGAACAAGAAAGGAAGGGTTAAATCGGAGAAATAAAGAAGAGTATGAAATAGATCGCTTGACTCCAGGCAAACGCCAGTAAAAATCCGCGCTATGAAGCAGTTTTTACTGGCATTTGCCTGAAAAGATTCGATTCAGCACCGCTAAAACGGCATTTACCGCTCGCTCAACATATCAGGACAACAGCGTGCCCCAATGTTCGACCCACGGATTTGATTCCGTTTCCGGTTCCGGGTTTTCACTGGCATCAATCAGCAGCATTTCCCCTATTCGCTGCGCGCTCTGTTCCTGTAACAAGGCATCGAACTGTTTGCCGCCGTTGCAGAAATTCACATAACTGCTGTCGCCGAGCGCAATCACGCCGTAACGCAGGTTCGGCTGGAAACCAAGGTTATCCTTTATGCCCAGAAAGAGTGGCACAATGCTATCAGGAAGGTCGCCCTGCCCGGTCGTGGACGTAACTACCAGAACATACTTGTCCTGATAAGGTAGCCAGTCGCTTAATTCTGGGTCTTCAAACACCGTTGCTTTGTGGCCCTGCGCGGTCAGAATCGCTTCCGCTTCTTCGGCCACTAGCAGTGAATTCCCGTACATGGTGCCTACAAAAATACCAATTTCCGCCATACCGTTTTCTCCCTGGATTAGGAACTTATCTCATCATCCTGACCCGATGGCGCGCTGAACTCAACCCTTTCATTTTCAGGAAGCAGACCGCGCCAGCCAAATTGTGATAATGCCTGCATCCAGGTGTCGTCCAGACCAGCGTGGATAGTCAGCGGCTCGCCAGTAAAAGGATGCGTCAATGACAACTTACTGGCGTGCAACATTAACCGCTGGAGGCCAAAATGTTCAGCCGCGCTGCGATTCTGGCGCAAATCGCCATGTTTGCTGTCGCCAATAATCGGATGGCGCAAATGGGCGAGATGGCGACGAAGCTGATGTTTGCGTCCGGTTTTCGGCTCCAGTTCCACCAGACCGTAGCGTGTCGTCGGGTAACGCCCGGTCGCGACTGGCATTTCAACCGTCGCCAGACCGCGATAATGCGTCACTGCTGGCTGCGGGCCTTTATCTTCGCGGGCATACTTATCGGCGATTTTATCCAGTTCTTCCACCAGCGGATAATCCAGCACCGCTTCTTCCATCAGCCAGCCACGCACAATCGCATGGTAACGTTTCTGGATTTGGTGCTGTTCAAACTGTTGCGCTAACAGCCGTCCGGCCTCGCTGGATAATCCCATCAGCAATACGCCGGAAGTCGGTCGGTCCAGCCGATGCGCGGTAAACACGTGCTGACCAATCTGGTCACGTACGGTTTGCATGACCACCACTTTTTCGTCGCGATCCAGCCAGCTGCGGTGAACCAGCCAGCCAGACGGTTTGTTAACCGCAACCAGCCATTCATCCTGGTAGAGTATTTCCAGCATCAGTTTGTATCATCCGCAAAAAGCGCATCCAGTTTTTCCAGCTCCGCCAGAATAAGCGCGCGCTGGGGGTGGTCCGTCGCCAGCGCCATTTCATAATACGGCGCCACGGCGAAAGCCCCTGGCAATGGCTGATTATTATCTAAGAGATCGTGCATTCGTGGGATCAGTACCCATTGCAACCACTCCAGTGGCTCCATCGTATCCATAAAGAAAGGTTGGGTACTGTTAAATTGATGCGGCTGCGGTTCATCGCTCCGCCAGTGCTGATGTTCACGCAGTAATGTTTCAAGTGCCTGCAACTGAAGACGAACGCGGTCATGAGTGGTCATAAAACAACCTCAAGAAGAAAAAAACTGCCGCGAAGGATAGCAGGAATAAAAAAAGGGAGCACTGTATTAACAGTGCTCCCGGTTCGTTTCGCAGCATTCCAGCTACTTTTGTTGCTCCCTGCTCATCCTTGACAACTTTTCCTGTGGCCTTGCGACCAATCGTTCATCCTGAACTAATGCTTCCTGCTCACACCACCCCGATGTGATACTTCATCCTGAAGTGTCCCTGGCCTTCCTGACCCACCGAATCATCCTGACCGGTTCTCATTCTCCGTCCTGGAGGTGTCCTTTAACGCATCCAGCGTTTTCCTCTTCGCTTCATCCAGAAGCCTTTCCCTGAAACACCATCCTGGCGTGTCCTTTAGAAGTGTCATCATCCTGATGTTCACTTCGTTGTCTGACTCCCTGTCGACGAAGATAGAATCGTCTTTTTCACTGAGTCTTACAAGGCGCTTACAGACAATGCCTTAAGGAAAATTTCATACGAAAGTTAAGGATGCTCAGTCAACTCATTGATTTAAAATAGAAATATGATTCTTATCTTTTTAAGTATTCACTTACTTTCTGGCGATCTCCTACAGGGTCTGTAAGAGATCTCTCACAACCAGACGGGGTAATTGGATTACAGAAGAGGCTTAAGCTGCGTAAGGAATTCCGCAAGATTTGAGGCTAAATGGGTACGATTCCGCGTACCCAGCGTCTCTTTGCATACTTCGCCAGAGAGATTACACACCGAAATCACTTCCAGCTCTTCTTCCAGTGTGGCGATAAATAACGTGGGGGGCAGTTTCAGACGTTTCTGGGTAACCAGATGTCCAATCAGGTTTTCCTGCACCCGGCGGAAGTCGTCTTCGCTCCAGGTTTGCAGTAATGTCAGTTTGATATCGCCAAACTGCGCATGCATATCCCCGGCAAGCTGGGTCGTATAGAAGGTATGAATTGCGGGTTGTATCACAATATCAAACGCACGCTCAACCGCGTTTACATTTTGCTCACCGCTAAACGGCTGCGGTTGCCAGAACACAGCATCATTAGTGGTTGAAATAATGCACGGTGAAGGAACGCCATACAGCTCCTCGCTTAACGGCCAACTATTGTGCTGTTCGTGCCAGGCATCGCAGTAACGCGTGGTAAAATCTCTCAAGGCTTGTGCGGTCAATTCGTCCACTAATTTCTCTCTTCACTTAAACCAGATACACTTGTCGTTTAGTTTATCTGGTTTATGACGGTGAAACATGTCTTCTTATGCAAACCATCAGGCACTTGCGGGCCTGACTCTTGGAAAATCAACCGATTACCGGGATACCTATGACGCCAGCCTGCTACAAGGCGTTCCACGTAGTTTGAATCGCGATCCGCTGGGCCTGAAAGCAGATAATCTGCCTTTTCACGGTACGGATATCTGGACGCTATATGAACTCTCCTGGCTGAATGCGAAAGGTTTGCCGCAGGTTGCCGTGGGTCATGTTGAACTTGATTACACCAGCGTAAATCTCATTGAGTCGAAGAGTTTTAAGCTCTATCTCAACAGCTTTAACCAGACACGCTTTAACAATTGGGAGGAAGTGCGCCAGACGCTGGAGCGCGACTTAAGCACTTGCGCCCAGGGTAACGTTAGCGTGGCGTTATATCGTCTTGATGAACTGGAAGGCCAGCCGGTGGGGCATTTCAACGGCACCAGCATTGATGACCAGGATATCGCTATCGATAACTATGAATTCACCACTGACTATCTTGAGAATGCCACCAGCGGCGAGAAAGTGGTGGAAGAAACTCTCGTTAGCCACCTGCTGAAATCAAACTGCCTGATTACTCATCAACCAGACTGGGGATCTATCCAGATTCAGTATCGTGGACACAAGATTGACAGGGAAAAACTGCTGCGTTATCTGGTTTCTTTCCGTCATCATAACGAGTTCCATGAACAGTGCGTAGAACGCATTTTTAATGACCTGTTACGCTTCTGCCAGCCAGAGAAATTAAGTGTTTACGCACGTTATACCCGTCGTGGCGGTCTGGACATTAACCCGTGGCGCAGTAACTGTGATTTTGTCCCATCGACAACCCGTCTGGCACGGCAATAAAATTTTTTCTCAATTTTGCGTGCTGGATTCACGCATAAGGTTGTGAAAGGTCATCAGGCAGGGCTATTGTAATCAAAGGGAATGACGATAATCGTCCCATAAGGAGTTTTTCTTGATTACACATATTAGCCCGCTTGGCTCCATGGATATGTTGTCGCAGTTGGAAGTTGACATGCTTAAACGCACCGCCAGCAGCGACCTCTATCAACTATTTCGCAACTGTTCACTCGCTGTTCTGAACTCCGGTAGCCTCACCGATAACAGCAAAGAATTGCTGTCCCGTTTTGAGAATTTCGACATTAACGTGCTACGCCGTGAACGCGGCGTTAAGCTAGAACTGATCAATCCCCCGGAAGAAGCTTTTGTCGATGGGCGTATCATTCGCGCCTTGCAGGCCAACTTGTTCGCTGTCCTGCGCGACATTCTCTTCGTCTATGGGCAAATCCATAACACCGTTCGTTTTCCAAATCTGAATCTCGACAACTCTGTTCACATTACCAACCTGGTTTTTTCTATCTTGCGCAATGCTCGCGCGCTGCACGTGGGCGAAGCGCCCAATATGGTGGTGTGCTGGGGTGGTCACTCCATCAACGAAAACGAGTATTTGTATGCCCGTCGCGTTGGTAATCAGTTGGGGCTGCGTGAGTTAAATATCTGCACTGGCTGTGGTCCAGGCGCGATGGAAGCACCGATGAAAGGCGCGGCGGTCGGACACGCCCAACAGCGTTACAAAGACAGCCGTTTTATTGGTATGACTGAACCATCGATTATCGCTGCTGAACCGCCTAACCCGCTGGTTAACGAACTGATCATCATGCCGGATATCGAAAAAACGTCTGGAAGCGTTTGTCCGTATCGCCCACGGCATCATTATCTTCCCAGGCGGTGTGGGTACAGCGGAAGAGCTACTGTATTTGCTGGGAATTTTAATGAATCCGGCCAACAAAGATCAGGTCTTGCCATTGATCCTCACCGGCCCGAAAGAGAGTGCTGATTACTTCCGCGTACTGGACGAGTTTGTCGTGCATACGTTGGGAGAAAACGCGCGCCGCCATTATCGCATCATCATTGATGACGCTGCAGAAGTAGCCCGTCAGATGAAAAAAGCGATGGCGCAGGTGAAAGAAAACCGTCGCGATACGGGCGATGCCTACAGCTTTAACTGGTCAATGCGGATTACGCCAGATTTGCAAATGCCGTTTGAGCCGTCTCACGAGAATATGGCTAATCTGAAGCTTTACCCGGATCAGCCCGTTGAAGTGCTGGCTGCCGACCTGCGTCGTGCATTTTCTGGCATTGTGGCGGGGAACGTAAAAGAAGTCGGCATTCGCGCCATTGAAGAGTTTGGGCCATACAAAATCAACGGTGATAAAGAGATCATGCGCCGTATGGACGACCTGCTTCAGGGGTTTGTTGCCCAACATCGTATGAAGTTACCAGGCTCTGCCTACATCCCTTGCTACGAAATCTGCACCTAATCCTCCCTTCCCCGGTAACGTTTGTTGCCGGGTTTTTCTCTTTTTTGGTCGCTCACTAATCAATCTATTTCATTTGTTATATGAATGTTTCAGAGCGTCATCATGTCATTAATATCACCACCTGCAATATGTCATACAATTTATGTTGTAGCGCAAACGTTTCCCTTCATTTGAAGACCGCATTTTATCTCCGCAAAAAAGAAAATACTGCAATCATTAACTAAAAGTATTGATTTTTGCAGTTCAACCTACATATATTGCGCGCCCCGGAAGAGGTCAGATGTCGTTAATCTGCCAAATATTGCCCTTAAATTCTCTTTTACTTTTGATTTACAGAGTAAAGCGTTGGGATTATCTATCTTCCAAGTAGATTATTGTATTTGAGATCAAGATCACTGATAGATACATAACTTGTGTGTATCTTTCCGCCCTCAAATTATTACGGCGGAAAATGATTAAGCCATCGCCGATAGACAGATTTCATTTTTACGGCCAGGCACCTTCCCGGGCTGAACTGGCTAAAAGCTGAATTATTTGCATTCCTCCAGGAGAAATAGATGGAAACGACTCAAACCAGCACGATTGCGTCGAAAGACTCTCGCAGTGCCTGGCGCAAGACAGATACCATGTGGATGCTGGGCCTTTACGGCACGGCAATCGGCGCGGGCGTGCTGTTCCTGCCAATCAACGCCGGTGTTGGCGGTATGATCCCGCTGATCATCATGGCTATCCTTGCGTTCCCGATGACGTACTTTGCGCATCGTGGCCTGACTCGCTTCGTGCTGTCTGGTAAAAACCCAGGCGAAGACATCACCGAGGTAGTAGAAGAACACTTTGGTATTGGCGCAGGTAAACTGATTACCCTGCTCTACTTCTTCGCTATCTACCCGATTCTGCTGGTTTACAGCGTGGCAATCACCAACACGGTTGAAAGCTTCATGTCTCACCAGCTGGGTATGACGCCGCCGCCGCGTGCGATTCTGTCACTGATCCTGATCGTGGGTATGATGACCATCGTTCGCTTCGGTGAGCAGATGATCGTTAAGGCGATGAGTATTCTGGTATTCCCGTTTGTTGGCGTACTGATGCTGCTGGCTCTGTACCTGATCCCGCAGTGGAACGGCGCAGCACTGGAAACTCTGTCTCTGGACACTGCATCTGCAACCGGAAACGGTCTGTGGATGACCCTGTGGCTGGCAATTCCGGTAATGGTGTTCTCGTTCAACCACTCTCCGATCATCTCTTCTTTCGCCGTTGCGAAGCGTGAAGAGTACGGCGATATGGCAGAACAGAAATGCTCGAAGATCCTGGCATTCGCTCACATCATGATGGTGCTGACCGTAATGTTCTTCGTATTCAGCTGCGTACTGAGCCTGACTCCGGCAGACCTGGCTGCGGCTAAAGAGCAGAACATCTCGATTCTGTCTTACCTGGCTAACCACTTTAACGCGCCAATCATCGCGTGGATGGCTCCGATTATCGCGATTATCGCTATCACCAAATCCTTCCTGGGCCACTACCTGGGCGCACGTGAAGGCTTCAACGGTATGGTGATCAAATCACTGCGTGGTAAAGGTAAGTCTATCGAAATCAACAAGCTGAACCGTATCACTGCGCTGTTCATGCTGGTAACGACCTGGATTGTTGCCACCCTGAACCCGAGCATCCTGGGTATGATTGAAACCCTGGGCGGCCCAATCATCGCGATGATCCTGTTCCTGATGCCGATGTACGCCATTCAGAAAGTACCGGCAATGCGTAAATACAGCGGTCACATCAGCAACGTATTCGTTGTCGTGATGGGTCTGATTGCAATCTCCGCAATCTTCTACTCTCTGTTCAGCTAAGTCCTTTCGCGCCGCTTTCGGGCGGCGCTTCCTCCGTTTTAACGCGATGTATTTCCTATGATTAGCGTATTCGATATTTTCAAAATCGGCATTGGCCCTTCCAGTTCTCATACCGTTGGACCAATGAAAGCGGGTAAACAATTTACCGACGATCTGATTGCCCGTAACCTGCTTAAAGACGTGACCCGCGTGGTGGTTGACGTGTACGGCTCGCTCTCTCTGACCGGCAAAGGGCACCACACTGATATCGCCATTATTATGGGCCTGGCAGGGAATCTGCCGGATACCGTGGATATCGATTCCATCCCTGGTTTTATTCAGGATGTGAATACTCACGGTCGCCTGATGCTGGCAAACGGTCAGCACGTAGTCGAGTTTCCGGTTGATGAATGCATGAACTTCCATGCCGATAACCTTTCTCTGCATGAGAACGGCATGCGCATTACCGCGCTGGCGGGCGATAAAGTTGTTTACAGCCAGACGTATTACTCCATCGGCGGTGGCTTTATCGTTGATGAAGAGCATTTTGGCCAGCAGGATAGCGCACCGGTTGAAGTTCCATATCCGTACAGTTCTGCTGCCGATCTGCAAAAACATTGCCAGGAAACCGGGCTGTCACTCTCTGGTCTGATGATGAAAAACGAGCTGGCGCTGCACAGCAAAGAAGAGCTGGAACAGCACCTGGCGAACGTCTGGGAAGTGATGCGTGGCGGTATTGAACGCGGTATTTCCACCGAAGGCGTGTTGCCGGGCAAACTGCGCGTTCCACGTCGTGCCGCGGCACTGCGCCGGATGCTGGTCAGCCAGGATAAAACCACCACTGACCCGATGGCGGTTGTTGACTGGATCAACATGTTCGCACTGGCAGTGAACGAAGAGAACGCTGCGGGCGGTCGTGTGGTGACTGCGCCGACTAACGGTGCGTGCGGGATTATCCCGGCAGTGCTGGCGTACTACGACAAGTTTATCCGCGAAGTGAACGCTAACTCACTGGCTCGTTACCTGCTGGTAGCCAGCGCCATTGGTTCTCTTTATAAGATGAACGCGTCGATTTCTGGTGCCGAAGTGGGTTGCCAGGGTGAAGTTGGCGTAGCGTGCTCAATGGCGGCGGCGGGTCTGGCAGAACTGTTAGGCGCAAGCCCGGCGCAGGTGTGCATCGCGGCGGAAATCGCTATGGAGCATAACCTCGGCCTGACGTGTGACCCGGTTGCTGGACAGGTTCAGGTACCGTGCATTGAGCGTAACGCCATTGCGGCAGTGAAAGCGGTGAACGCCGCGCGTATGGCACTGCGCCGTACCAGCGAACCGCGCGTCTGCCTCGATAAAGTTATCGAAACCATGTACGAAACAGGTAAAGACATGAACGCCAAGTACCGCGAAACATCTCGCGGCGGTCTGGCAATGAAGATCGTTGCCTGCGATTAATCGCTCTCCAGAGGCCTCGTTTTGCGAGGCCTCACATTGTTGAGAATGTGCCTGTTGTTTATGTCGGATGCGGCGTAAATGCCTCATCCGACCTACAAAATAGTGCAAATTCAATAGATTGCAATTATTTTGTAGGCATGATAAGCGTAGCGCATCAGGCAATTTGTCGTTGTCATCAATATCAGATCTCGTTTTGCGAGCCCTCTTCCTGTTTTCTCATCCAGTCGTAGCCTGTTCCGGTGACCAATGTTACCCTTATCGCCTGATCTTTAAGGGGGAATATTGTGGCTGTTCATTTGCTTATCGTCGATGCACTGAATCTTATTCGTCGCATTCATGCCGTGCAGGGTTCACCCTGCGTCGAAACCTGCCAGCACGCCCTTGATCAACTTATTATGCACAGCCAGCCAACTCATGCGGTTGCCGTATTCGATGATGAAAACCGCAGTAGCGGCTGGCGTCATCAGCGCCTGCCTGATTACAAAGCGGGTCGCCCGCCAATGCCGGAAGAGTTGCACAACGAAATGCCCGCGTTACGCGCAGCCTTTGAGCAACGCGGTGTCCCGTGCTGGTCAGCACGCGGCAACGAAGCCGATGACTTAGCCGCCACGCTGGCGGTCAAAGTGACACAGGCCGGGCATCAGGCAACCATCGTTTCGACAGATAAAGGCTACTGTCAGCTACTTTCACCTACATTACGTATTCGCGATTACTTCCAGAAACGTTGGCTGGATGCACCGTTTATCGATAAAGAATTTGGCGTTCAACCGCAGCAATTGCCCGATTACTGGGGGCTGGCGGGGATCAGCAGTTCAAAGGTGCCAGGCGTTGCGGGAATTGGGCCCAAAAGCGCCACGCAGTTGCTGGTCGAGTTTCAGAGTCTGGAAGGGATCTATGAGAATCTGGAAGTGGTTGCCGAAAAGTGGCGCAAGAAATTAGAAGCCCATAAAGAGATGGCGTTCCTGTGCCGTGATATCGCCCGCTTACAGACTGATTTGCATATCGACGGCAATTTACAGCAGCTAAGACTTAAACGCTGATAAACCAATGCCGGAAGCAGACAGTTATAGCTTCCGGCACACGGAGTCAGCGATTAGCGCTCGTCGCGACGACCACCTACCGCAGCCCAGATGCGACGGACATGCACCGTCACTTCTTCGCGATCGTGATACAACTGACGCGCCTGAATCTGGGCGTTAATGCCATGTTCATCAAGCTGTGCCTGAATGTACGCCAGATTGTGTGACACTTCTTCGTAGCGTTTTTTCATCGGCAATTTAAGGTTGAAGATAGTTTCACGACACCAGCCATTAACCAGCCACTGCGCCATCAAAGCCGCGACCTTCGCCGGTTTTTCCACCATGTCACACACCATCCACGAGATATTGCTACGTGTCGGGCGGAATTTAAAACCATCTTCCCGCAGCCACGTTACTTGTCCAGTATCCATCAGACTTTGCGCCATCGGGCCGTTATCAACGGAGTAAACCCACATGTTGCGCTTCACCAGTTGGTAGGTCCAGCCGCCCGGGCAAGCGCCCAAATCCACCGCCCACATCCCGTTCGCCAGGCGTTCATCCCATTCATCCGCAGGAATAAACACATGAAATGCCTCTTCCAGTTTGAGTGTGGAACGACTTGGTGCATCTGCCGGAAACTTCAGGCGCGGAATGCCCATATAGAACGGCGAGTTATTATTGCTGTAAGAGTAGCCGGTATAACAGCAGCCTGGCGCGATAAAGAACACATGCACCACTGGACGCTTCGGCGTTTCATAGCTCGCCAGGACGCCCGCATCACGCAAGGCAGCCCGTAACGGTACAGTAAATTTGCGGCAGAATTTCAGTAACTCTTTACTTTCGTTGGTGTCCGCGACTTCAACACGCAGTTCGCCGCCCTTCTCTACCACACCCTGCAACATGCCAACTATGGGCGTAATGCGGTCTTCCTGCGGTAAATGCTGGAGCAGTTCTCCCACTACAAACCACTGGCGGGCAAAAATTAATGAACTGAACGGCAGCTCACGGATTAACTTATCGCCATCATCAGGTTGATAACATTCATAAATCACATAACCCGCATTCTCTTTCACGCGGGCAAAACCGAAAATTTCCCGCTGGCCGGCTTTATCGGTAATTTCTGCGGCGCACTCTTTTTCAAAGCCCGGACGGCACAACAATACAACTTTATTCATGACTTACGCCCTTGCGCTTTAAACGGATAGCACCAACTAACATTAACGCCCAGCCCGCGAGAAAACTCACACCGCCGACCGGAGTGACAAACGCCCACAAACGCAGATGAGACAGCGCCAGGCAATAAAGGCTGCCGCTGAACAGCACCGTACCTAGCGCCAGAAAGACGCTACTCCAGTAAAACCAGATACTGATGCGACGTTGCATTGCCACCGCCAGACCTAAAATTGCCAGCGTATGAAATGCCTGGTATTCGAGGCCGGTCTGGATCCAGCCCATTTCAACGGCGCCCATGGTTTTACTTAAAACATGCGCACCAAAAGCACCCAGAGCGACAAAAATGAAGCCGCTAATGGCGGCGAAAATCAGCATAAAACGGCTGGTCATGGTCGTACCCTACATAAATTATTGTTCATAACGAAAGCGGAATTTTTCTTGTTCAGCAGCGGCTTTCGCCAGGATCCATTGGCGAAAGGCGGCTATTTTACCCAGTTCTGCCTGGCTGTCATGACATACCAGATAAAACGCATTTTTACTGACCAATACGTCATTAAACGGGCAAACAAGGCGTCCGGCCTCGATTTCAGATTGCGCCATCACGTTATTTGCCAGCGCCACACCCTGCCCGTGAATGGCAGCTTGTAGCACCATGGCGCTATGGCTGAAGATAGGCCCTTGCTGAACGTTAATATGAGTCAGCCCCAACTGGCGGGTATATGTCTGCCAGTCTCGCCGGGATGCATCGTGTAATAACGTATGTTTAGCCAGATCTTCCGGCGTCTTCAAGGATTTCTCACCGGTTAATAGTAAAGGCGAACACACTGGCAACAGGTATTCGGCGTAAAGCTTTTCCACCCGCAGCCCCGGCCAGTTGCCTCGGCCATAAAATATCGCCACGTCGACATCATCCGCCAGTTTATCTTCCTGTCGGTCGACCGCCTGGATTCGAACGTCGATTCCCGGATAAGCTGAATTAAAGCTGGAAAGTCGCGGTACCAGCCAGTGGATGGCAAAACTGGGGAGTAAGCTGACCGTCAATGCCCCTTTGGCGCTACGGGCCTGGAGTTTACGCGTCGCTTCGGTTAATTGCGAAAATATCTCTTTGATATCGAGAAAATAGCTTTGCCCTTCCTCGGTCAATAGAAGTGAACGATTACGGCGGCGGAACAGTTTTAGCCCCAAAAAATCCTCAAGGGACTTGATTTGATGACTTACTGCGGCCTGGGTCACAAAAAGCTCTTCTGCTGCACGCGTGAAGCTTAAATGGCGGGCTGCGGCATCAAAAACTCGTAAGGCATTTAGCGGTGGTAATCGTTTAGACATGGCTTTTAAACTTTGATGTTAAATGAATTTAACAATTAGATCACGCTGTGTAACCTATTAGTTTTTTTAATCTGAGCCATTATAAATTGTCCGTTGAGCTTCTACCAGCAAATACCTATAGTGGCGGCACTTCCTGAGCCGGAACGAAAAGTTTTATCGGAATGCGTGTTCTGGTGAACTTTTGGCTTACGGTTGTGATGTTGTGTTGTTGTGTTTGCAATTGGTCTGCGATTCAGACCATGGTAGCAAAGCTACCTTTTTTCACTTCCTGTACATTTACCCTGTCTGTCCATAGTGATTAATGTAGCACCGCCTAATTGCGGTGCTTTTTTTTTACCTTGCGATCGCGAATTACTGATCCAGTTCGACCATCTCTTTCACGTCGGTACGGTTGATCTGCTGTTTGTTGCCATTAGCGTCTTTATAAGAAATCATACCGGTTTCATCATCCGTCATCGGTTTGCCGTCAGCAACAATGGTGCGCCCATCGTTGGTGTGCATGACATAATTTGAACCGGAGCAGGCGCTAAGGGCAAAAGTCAGCATACAGGCAGAGATAATTGCGGCGGTCTTTTTCATCTTCTTCTCCTTAAAGCGATTATTAGCTCGCAATGAAAATCAATTAACAGGCTAAAATTTGCACCTGACACTATTCAGCATATGTCACTGCTGCGGTTTCGCCTGGATATCCAGACAATTCCGATGGTTAGCACTCACCTTGTATCAAAGTGAATTTTGCGTCACGATCGGCGAATCAAGCCGAGGAGTCTCATGAACGTTTTTAATCCCGCGCAATTTCGCGCCCAGTTTCCCGCGCTACAGGATGCGGGCGTTTATCTCGATAGTGCAGCGACCGCACTCAAACCCGAAGCTGTGGTTGAAGCAACCCGGCAGTTCTATAGCCTGAGCGCCGGAAACGTCCATCGCAGCCAGTTTGCCGAAGCCCAACGCCTGACCGCACGTTATGAAGCTGCACGGGAAAAAGTAGCGCAATTGCTAAATGCACCGGATGATAAAACTATCGTCTGGACGCGCGGCACCACCGAATCCATCAACATGGTGGCACAATGCTATGCCCGTCCGCGTCTGCAACCGGGCGATGAGATTATTGTCAGCGTGGCAGAGCATCACGCTAACCTCGTTCCCTGGCTAATGGTTGCCCAACAAACCGGAGCCAAAATAGTGAAACTGCCGCTTAATGCGCAGCGGTTGCCGGATGTCGATTTATTGCCGGAGTTAATTACTCCCCGTAGTCGAATTCTGGCGTTGGGCCAGATGTCGAACGTCACTGGCGGTTGCCCGGATCTGGCGCGAGCGATTACCTTTGCTCATTCAGCCGGGATGGTGGTGATGGTTGATGGTGCTCAGGGCGCAGTGCATTTCCCTGCCGATGTTCAGCAACTGGATATCGATTTCTATGCTTTCTCTGGTCACAAACTGTATGGCCCGACGGGTATCGGCGTGCTTTACGGCAAACCAGAACTGCTGGAAGCGATGTCGCCCTGGCTGGGCGGCGGCAAAATGATTCACGAAGTGAGTTTTAACGGCTTCACTACTCAATCCGCGCCGTGGAAACTGGAAGCAGGAACGCCAAATGTCGCTGGTGTCATAGGATTAAGCGCAGCGCTGGAATGGCTGGCAGATTATGATATCGACCAGGCAGAAAGCTGGAGCCGTAGCCTGGCGACGCTTGCAGAAGACGCTCTGGCAAAACGTCCAGGCTTTCGTTCATTCCGCTGTCAGGACTCCAGCCTGCTGGCCTTTGATTTCGCGGGTGTTCATCACAGCGATATGGTGACGCTACTGGCGGAATATGGTATTGCCCTGCGCGCCGGGCAGCACTGTGCTCAACCGCTGTTGGCAGAATTAGGCGTAACCGGCACTCTGCGCGCCTCTTTTGCGCCATATAATACAAAGAGTGATGTGGATGCGCTGGTGAACGCCGTTGACCGCGCGCTGGAATTATTGGTGGATTAATGACAAACCCGCAATTCGCCGGACATCCGTTCGGCACAACCGTTACCGTAGAGACGTTACGCGATACTTTCGCGCCATTGACGCAATGGGAAGACAAATATCGCCAGCTGATTATGTTGGGGAAACAGCTGCCTGCGTTGCCAGACGAATTAAAAGCCCAGGCCAAAGAGATTGCCGGATGTGAAAACCGCGTCTGGCTTGGATATAACGTCGCAGAAAACGGCAGGATGCATTTCTTTGGTGATAGCGAAGGGCGCATTGTGCGCGGTCTGCTGGCCGTATTGCTGACTGCCGTTGAGGGCAAAACCGCCGCCGAGTTACAAGCACTGTCGCCGCTGGCATTGTTTGATGAGCTGGGATTGCGTGCGCAACTTAGCGCCTCTCGCAGTCAGGGATTGAATGCGTTAAGCGAGGCAATTCTCGCTGCGGCGAAGCAAGCTTGATGTTACACAGATCCTGGTCGGATAAGACACACCAGACGTCGCATCCGACCTAATGTTTACCCCTGGCGCGCCGCTTTCGCCATCATCTTCTTCAGCGCATGAGAAACCGCAACAAACCCAAAGGTGGCGGTTACCATCGTCGCCGCGCCAAATCCTGAGGCACAATCCATCCGCTTTGGCCCTTCCGCCGTGGCTTTCATTGCACAGACCGTGCCGTCTGACTGCGGGTACACCAGTGCTTCGGTAGAGAACACGCAATCCACGCCGAGCTTACCTTTACTGTTTTTCACCACGCCGAAATCGCTTTTCAGGCGCTCGCGCAGCTTCGCCGCCAGCGGATCCTGAATCGTTTTCGCCAGATCGGTAACCTGAATCTGCGTCGGATCAATCTGCCCACCAGCGCCACCGGTCGTGACTAGCGGAATTTTATTGCGCCGACAATAAGCAATCAGCGCCGCTTTGGGTCGCACGCTATCAATGGCATCAATTACATACGAATAACCTGCACTCATGTATTGCGCTACGTTATCCGGCGTCACGAAGTCATCTACTACTGTTACACGGCACTCAGGGTTAATCTGGCGAATGCGCTCCGCCATCACTTCTGCTTTTGCCAGCCCGACGTTATCGCGCAGGGCGTGAATTTGTCGATTGGTATTGGTGACGCACACATCATCCATATCAATAAGCGTTATAGCGCCAATCCCCGTTCGTGCCAGCGCTTCCGCCGCCCAGGAGCCGACGCCACCGATACCGACCACACAAATATGCGCATCAGCAAACAGTTGCAACGCTTTTTCACCATATAGACGCGCAGTGCCACCAAAACGCTGACGCCATGCATCACTAATTACAACAGACATAGCACCTCAGAATTAAAAAGGGCGAGGTTATCCCTCACCCTAAAAGCATAAATGCCTGATGCGCTACGCTTATCAGGCCTACATAACTCCTGCAATATATTGAATTTGCATGATTTGTAGGCCGGATAAGGCGTTCACGCCGCATCCAGCATGAACAACGCGCACTTAGTTAACAATCAAAGGACGAGGTTATCCCTCACCCTGTCATATCCGTTAAAACGGCATACAGAATATCACATCAGCCGCTAAAGACGTTACCTGCCCCTGGGGCCGTTTTCAGCACCCAGACACGGCCATAATGGTTATACCAACCTGCGCGGTGCCCGGCTTCTGGTCCAATCCCCTGGTAGATATCGAAGTGTTGGCCTTTGATTGCACCACCGACATCCAACGCCACCATCAAACGCAGTTCGTACTGACCGTTAAATTTGCCGTTATTATCCAGCTGAGGAACTTCTGCCAACAAGGTAGTGCCTGGAGGAATGAGCGAGCGATCGGAGGCCACCGAAGCACGACCAACCAGCGGCACCGCACTTGCTCCTTTCACCGGTGCAAAAGACTGAGGTTTAAAGAAGACGAAAGACGGATTCTGCTCCAGCAGTTCGCGAACTTCGGCTTCACTGTGTGTTTCCCCCCAGTGACGAATCGCCTGCATCGACATATCTTCTTTTTTCACTTCACCACGATCGATTAGCACCTTGCCAATACTACGGTAGGCATGACCGTTCTTTCCGGCATAGCTGAAGAAGTTAAGCGGGCTGCCATCACCAAAATCAATATACCCGCTACCCTGCACATCCATAATGAAGTTATCCATCAGAGAGTTGCTGTAAGCGAGGATATATTTATCGCTCAATGCTCCGGCGTAGATCTCCGCGCGAGACGGCAAACGCCCACGTTTTGGCGGCATACGGTAAATAGGATACTGGAACTCGCCCTGACGAGTATGGCGCGCCTGAATCACCGGAGTGTAATAGCCCGTAAACTGCACGTTACCGTAATTATCCGCACCTTCCATCTGCCAGGCGTCAATGCCGAACTGGCGCATATTGCGGGTATCACCGCCCGCACGCAGCCACTCCTGCACGGCGTTATAAACGCTACTCTGGTTGCCATACAGACGCGGCGACGCGTTACGGATATGGTTAATTTGTTCAGCAAAATCACCGGCGTTAATCGGCGCGCCAACAGCATCTGGTTGGTTCACCAGAGAGAAAGGCTGGGTAAATTTCCCGTCTTTATATTGCTGTCCGCGATCGGTTGGTTTGGAGGAGCAGGCGGCCAGTATCGTCACAACCGCGCCCATAAGAAGGTACTTTACCCAACGTCCTTTCATTGTTCTCTTCTTCAGGTTAAAAAATAAGGCGTTAATGAAGATAACAAACCGCCGCCTTTAATGAAATCCGTAGTGTTCCCCGATGCAAATTTTGTACAAAAAATAGACTTCAATGCTTTGTTTTTGTTCAAAATCATGCCAAATCCGTGATCAGAGTAAAAAAAAGGTTGCATGAAAACGCGAGCGGAGTATAGTGCGCATCCACGGACGCGGGGTGGAGCAGCCTGGTAGCTCGTCGGGCTCATAACCCGAAGGTCGTCGGTTCAAATCCGGCCCCCGCAACCAATTAAAATTTGATGAAGTAATAGCAGTACGGTGACGCGGGGTGGAGCAGCCTGGTAGCTCGTCGGGCTCATAACCCGAAGGTCGTCGGTTCAAATCCGGCCCCCGCAACCAATTATTGAACACCCTAACGGGTGTTTTTTTGTTTCTATTCTCCCATAAAAAAAGCGCCATTCAGCGCCTTTTTATCATCCCCTTCTCGCCAGTGTCGCCCCATCGGCAAAATACGCTTTAATTCCCGCAAGAATAGACTCCGCAACTTCCTGCTGGAAAGTCGCCGTTTTCAATTTGCGCTCTTCCTCAACGTTACTGATAAACGCCGTTTCGACCAGAATGGAGGGAATATCTGGCGCTTTCAGCACAGCAAACCCGGCCTGCTCAACCTGATTCTTATGCAGTTTGTTGATTTTCCCCAGCTTATTTAGCACGGCCTTACCAAACTTCAGGCTGTCGGCAATGGTCAACGACTGCACCATATCGAACATGGTGTGGTCGACATAGCGGTCGCCGCTTTTGCTCACGCCACCAATCAAGTCCGAGGCGTTCTGGGTTTGCGCCAGATATTTTGCCGCAGTACTGGTTGCGCCTTTGGTAGAGAGCGCAAACACCGAGGAACCGCTCGGCTGGCGACTGGTAAAGGCGTCGGCATGAATAGAGACAAACAAGTCAGCACGCTGTTTCTGTGCTTTTGCTACGCGCACTTGCAACGGAATGAAGATATCTTCATTACGCGTCATGTAAACCTTCATATTGCCCTCTTTCTCGATCAGAGAGCGCAGACGGCGAGCTATTTGCAATACCACGTCTTTTTCGCGCGTTTTGTATTTCCCCACCGCGCCGGAGTCTTCGCCGCCGTGGCCAGGGTCGAGCATAATGACAATCGGACGATCGCGCCCGGCCTTGCCTGGCTGTGGGCCACTCTGCGCTGGCGGCACCTGCTTTTCGAGGTCGCCTTTGTTGTAATCTTCCAGCAGCGCCAGCAATGGGTCTTGCATGTCCTGAGCATTGGCCGGATAAAGGTCCATCACCAGACGTTCTTTAAACCCGGCGACCGGCGCGAGAGCAAACATCTGCGGTTTTACATTTTGCTTTAACTCAAAAACCATCCGCACGGTTTGCGGATCAAATTGGCCGACGCGTGCCGACTTGATGAACGGGTCGTCAGCGCGGATTTGCGCAGCCATCCCCTTGAGCACCGAGTTCAGGTTGACATCTTCGATATCCACCACCACGCGTTCAGGGTTACTCAACGCGAACTGCTTATATTTCAGCTGACGATTTGATTCTACCGTCACGCGGGTGTAGCTGGACGCAGGCCAGACGCGCACCGCCACGACCTGGCTGACCGCAGCCAGACTCACCTGACTTACGCTCAATAGCCACATGGCGCCCGCGCCTTGCAGTAAACGACGACGGCTGATTGCAGTGTTGGATCCTGACATGCCTCTCCCGAGCAAAAGAAATCTAAGCTGTGTAACAAGTAAACGACCAATTTGACCGGAAACTTTAGCGAAAGACGCATAATCTGTCATCTATAAAACGGTAAACATTCTATTTATATTCACGGTATTACTGATAAAAAAGTCGCACTCGCATAAAATTTGCACTTGCGCACGGCGAAAAAACAGAATAAAAATACAATAATTTCGAATAATCATGCAAAGAGGTGTGCCGTGGTAAAGGAACGTAAAACCGAGCTGGTCGAGGGATTCCGCCATTCGGTTCCCTATATCAATACCCACCGGGGAAAAACGTTTGTCATCATGCTCGGCGGAGAAGCCATTGAGCATGAAAATTTCTCCAGTATTGTCAATGATATTGGGTTGTTGCACAGCCTCGGCATCCGTCTGGTGGTGGTTTATGGCGCACGTCCGCAGATCGACGCGAATTTGGCAGCGCATCACCACGAGCCGCTATATCACAAGAATACGCGCGTGACCGACGCCAAAACGCTGGAGCTGGTGAAGCAGGCTGCGGGTACGTTACAACTGGATATAACCGCTCGCTTGTCAATGAGCCTCAACAACACGCCGTTGCAGGGCGCGCATATCAACGTCGTCAGCGGCAATTTTATTATTGCCCAGCCGCTTGGCGTGGATGATGGTGTGGATTACTGCCATAGCGGGCGCATCCGGCGGATTGATGAAGAAGCAATTCATCGCCAACTGGATAGCGGTGCGATTGTGCTGATGGGGCCGGTGGCGGTTTCGGTCACTGGCGAGAGCTTTAACCTGACTTCGGAAGAGATTGCCACTCAACTGGCCATCAAACTGAAAGCTGAGAAGATGATTGGTTTTTGCTCTTCACAGGGTGTCACTAATGACGACGGTGATATTGTCTCCGAACTTTTCCCTAACGAAGCGCAAGCGCGGGTAGAAGTCCAGGAAGAGAAAGGCGATTACAACTCCGGTACGGTGCGCTTTTTGCGTGGCGCAGTGAAAGCCTGCCGCAGCGGCGTGCGTCGCTGTCATTTAATCAGTTATCAGGAAGATGGCGCGCTGTTGCAAGAGTTGTTCTCACGCGACGGTATCGGTACGCAGATTGTGATGGAAAGCGCCGAGCAGATTCGTCGCGCAACAATCAACGATATTGGCGGTATTCTGGAGTTGATTCGCCCACTGGAGCAGCAAGGTATTCTGGTGCGTCGTTCTCGCGAGCAACTGGAGATGGAAATCGACAAATTCACTATTATTCAGCGCGATAACACGACTATTGCCTGCGCCGCGCTCTATCCATTCCCGGAAGAGAAGATAGGTGAAATGGCCTGTGTGGCAGTTCACCCGGATTACCGCAGTTCATCAAGGGGCGAGGTTTTGCTGGAACGCATTGCAGCCCAGGCGAAGCAGAGCGGCTTAAGCAAATTGTTTGTACTGACTACGCGCAGTATTCACTGGTTCCAGGAACGCGGATTTACCCCGGTGGATATTGATTTGCTGCCGGAGAGCAAAAAGCAGTTGTACAACTACCAGCGTAAATCAAAGGTGTTGATGGCGGACTTAGGGTAAGCGATGGAAATCGCCGGATGCGATATGCGTAACACTCGTAGGCATGATAAGACGCGCATGCGTCGCATCAGGCATCGGCACTCATCGTCGGATGCGGCGTGAACGCCTTATCCGACCTCCGGAAAATCAAAGGTGTTGATGGCGGATTTAGGGTAAGCGATGGAAATCGCCGGATGCGATATGCGCAATGCCCAGGCATGATAAGACGCGCATGCGTCGCATCAGGCAATCATATTTATCCCCGCGAACTAAACAACGCTGCCAGCCCGCTACGCCGCTCGATGCGCGTGGCGATTGCCGCACTTAAAATGCGTTCATCGGCATACAATGACAAACGCCGACGCGCACGGGTCACCGCGGTGTAAACCAGCTCTCGTGTTACTACCGGCGTGCGTTGGCTCGGTAAAATCAACGCCGCATGGTCGAACTCCGATCCCTGCGATTTATGTACCGTCATCGCCCACGTGGTTTCGTGCTCTGGCAAGCGACTCGGTTGCACCGACTTGATATTGCCATCCGGCATTGCAAACCAGACGCGCGTCCCCTGCCCGCGATCCAGAGCAACACCGATATCACCATTAAACAACCCAAGCGCACTGTCATTACGGGCAATCATCACCGGCCGGCCTTCGTACCAGCGCGAGTGCGGATGACGATGAATTTTGCGCTTCTGTTGCATAAACTGTTCAATTCGCTCATTCAGTCCTGCCACGCCAAACGGCCCTTCCCGCAGGGCGCACAAAAGCTGGTACTCATTGAACGCCTGAATGATTAAATCCGGCTCGGCACGCGCTTGCAGCAGATCCAGATAGCGTCCGTAACCCGCAAGAGCTTCCTCAAGCATCGCAATATAATCTTCGCCGCTCTGTAAAAGCCGTTTTTCGATATCAGTAAAATCCTGCTGAAAAACGGTTTTCACTGCCGTTTTATCGCCGCGATTAATAGCCGCCGCAAGCTGACCAATGCCAGAGTTGCTGCCGAAACGGTAACTCTTTTGCAGCAGGCAGAGACTATCGCGCAGTGATGCCGCTTCTGTGCCGCTTCCCGCCGGAACATGGCTTCCCGTCAGGCGGCTCAACTGCCCGGCACGCTCTGCGGTAAAGCCCGCATTGGCATAAGCGCAGATATCGCCCAGCACAGCTCCAGCCTCAACGGAGGCCAGTTGATCGCGATCGCCGAGGAAGATCACTCGCGCATGATCGGGCAAGGCATCGATCAGCCGAGACATCATAGGCAGATCGATCATTGACGCTTCATCCACCACCAGCACATCAAGATGCAGCGGGTTACCCGCATGATGGCGTAAACGCTGGCTACCTGGCTGCGCGCCCAGTAGGCGGTGCAAGGTGCTGGCGTCTTCTGGTATGCGTTTCTTTTGTTCATCGGTCAGCGGTAACTGGCGCAGAGCCTTGCCGAGAGATTCGGTTAAGCGCGCGGCAGCTTTACCCGTTGGTGCAGCCAGACGGATACGACAGCGTTCACCGTCGGCCATCTGAATTAACGCAGCCAACAACTTCGCCACAGT
The DNA here is from genome assembly GCF_004745185.1 of Escherichia sp. E2661. NCBI lineage: Bacteria > Pseudomonadati > Pseudomonadota > Gammaproteobacteria > Enterobacterales > Enterobacteriaceae > Escherichia > Escherichia sp. E2661. Next base: position 76,675 of record NZ_PDIG01000028.1, on the reverse strand, counting down.
CGTCGTTTTACCTGTGCCGGGGCCGCCGGAAATTACCGAAATGCGCCGCGTCAGTGCCACTGCTGCCGCCACTTTTTGCCAGTTAATTTCATCACCAGGCGGAAAGAGTTTATCCAGCGTTTGCGCCAGCAACGCTTCATCCACCTCGATGGCATGATTCACCTCATTGAAGAAGCGCGCCACCGTACGCTCGTTACACCACATGCGATTCAGATAAAGGCGATCGCCACAAAGGATCATCGGCGTTGGTTCATCTCCCCGGCTGACCGCTTGTGAAGCCAGCAAGCATTCTTCCCAATTTTGTAGCTCACCGATTTCACTGACACAGGTCGCCAACAGCGGATGCGACGCCTCGTTATTTTCCAGTCGTGAAAGCGGCAAACAGACGTGTCCCTCTCCGGCATCATGACTTAGCAGTGCCGCCGCGAGGGTGACGGCAGGATGTTCATCTCCCGCCACGGTCAGGGCAAATTGCACATCCAGCGGGCGTAGCTGTTTGTGCTCCACAGCTTCCAGTAATTGCTTTTGCAATTTCATTACGCCTCCTCCAGGGTCATACCGGCAAACATCTCATCCATCAGGTCAATCAACTCGGCGTTGGGTCGGGTCGCGTAGATCCCTTGTTGCGGATGTTCTTTATCAACGCCACGCAGGAACAGATAGATAACGCCGCCAAAGTGACGATCATAGTCGTAATCAGCAATGCGATGGCGCAGATAACGATGCAGCGCCAGGGTATAAAGCTGATATTGCAGATCATAGCGGTGTGCCTGCATCGCCGCTGCCATAGCCTGTTGGGTGTAGGCCGAACTGTCTTCACCCAACCAGTTGGATTTATAGTCGAGCAGGTAATAACGCCCTTCGTGGCGGAACACCAGGTCGATAAAGCCTTTTAACATGCCGCGTACCTGCATGAACTCCAGCGGCGGGCAGCCAGCGGATAGCGGGTCAAACTGGCGAATTAGTGCATCAAGCTGGCTGGCGATAAGCGGTTCACTAATCGGCAGGTAAAACTCCATTTCCACCTGTTTATCGCGGGCGGAAAGCTGACTCAGGCTAACACCCGTTTCATTGAGAGGTGCCTGGAGGACAGCCGTGATCCACTCGGTCAATACCGGTTCCCACTGCGATTCAAAGCCGCCGAGTTCCAGTTTTTCCCGCACCCAGTTCGGGTCAACCGGCTGGGTAAAATCCAGGTCTTCAAACAAACTGTGCAAGAACGTCCCCGGTGACGCACCGCGCGGAAACTGATGTGGTGTTAACGTCGGTTCTTCAACGACGCTGGCAACGCCTGCAGCATCGACATCCAGCCGAGGCATCAAATCCTGGGCGATACCGTGACCACGCTGTTGCAAACCAGAGTAGCTGGTGACGCGCCAGTTATCGCCGGGCAATCGTTGTAACGTCTTCGCATTCAGCTCTGCTGTAGAAACATCATTAACCTGCCAGGGCTGGTTATCACCAGTTTGTGCCGTTTGCCAGGCTATATCATCATCGCACAATGCTTCAATACAGGCGCGAAGCCCTGCCGCATCTTGCGCTTCTCCTTTTTGCAGCAAGCGCCCGAGCGCACTTTGATGAACGTCGGTGTCACCTTTTTTATCGCCACGACGGCGCACCAGCGGCGCCACACCGAGACTGCAATGCCAGACCGAACGCGTGAGCGCCACGTAAAGCAAACGCAGATCTTCAGCCAGACGTTCGGCTTCAGCAAGATCTACGCTTTCTGGCGCAGCGTTAAGATCCAGAACTGCTTCAAACGAGCCTCGATCGTGATAGAACGCCTGATCCTGTACACGGAAATTGGTGATAAACGGCAGCCAGACCAGCGGATACTCCAGCCCTTTCGATTTGTGGATCGTGACGATCTGCACCAGATGTTTGTCGCTTTCGAGACGCATTTGTTGACTGGAAGCATTACTGTCTGGCTCGAGGATATGTTGCGATAACCAGCGTACCAGCGCATGTTCACTTTCCAGCTGCGTTCCCGCTTCTTGTAGCAGTTCGCTGATATGCAAGATGTCAGTAAGACGCCGCTCGCCACCGGCCGTTGCCAGCAAGTTTTCTGCAATGTTACGCGCCGACATCAGCGCCCGCAGCATTGGCATGACGCCGCGTTTGCGCCAGATTTGCCGATAACCATCGAACTCTTCGACTACCGCATCCCACGCATTTTCGTTATTGTTCAGCGTTTCGATATCCAGCGCGTTCAGCCCCATCATTGACGTTGCCAGCGCACTACGCAGGGTGTTCTCACGTTCGGGCGTCATCACCGCCTGCAACAACCAAAGCATTTCCTGCGCTTCCAGAGTTTCAAAAACACTGTCGCGGTTCGAAAGGTAAACGGAAGGGATTTCCAGCAACGTTAAGGCATCGCGCACCTGAGCGGCCTCCTGGCGGCTGCGCACCAGCACACTGATGTCCGAGGCACGTACCGGACGCGCGTCGTCGCCGTTCATCAGCAACGCTTCGCCCCGCTGTCCGGCTTGTAGCCAGTCGCGGATTTGCGCGGCACATACCTGCGCCATCGTACTTTGATAATCGCCAACGCCGCAGCTTTCGCCTTCCACCAACCACATTTTCATCGCTGGCTGCGTTTCACCTTTAAATACAAAACGCAGTGCCTGATTTTTCCCGGCTGATTTCACTGGAATAAACGGTATTTCGCGAAACATGAACGCGTCATCAGTCTGGCTGAAAAGCTTATTTACGCTGTTCACCATTCCTGGTGCGGAACGCCAGTTGGTATCTAAGGTGTAGTGCGCGTGAACTTCGCTACGCGCCTTCATATAAGTGAAGATATCCGCACCACGGAACGCATAAATGGCCTGTTTCGGATCACCAATCAGCAGCAATGCGGTTTCCGGCTGATGGTGCCAGATACGGCGAAAAATCCGGTACTGCTGCGGGTCCGTGTCCTGAAATTCGTCGATCATTGCCACCGGGAATCGCGTACGGATCGCTGTCGCCAGAGCCTCACCGCTTTCGCTACGCAGCGCGGAATCGAGCCGACTTAACATGTCGTCAAAACCCAGTTCGCCACGGCGACGTTTTTCACGCGCTACCGTTTCGCGGATCTCAGCCAACGCGCGGGTGATCACCAGGTCGCGGATCGACAATGGTTCTGCAAGCAGTTGATCGATCGCCTCAAACAGCGGATGTCGCGGGGTTTCTCCCCCGGCTTTCGTGCGATCTTCTAAGAAACGCTGAGAGAATTTTTCCAGCGACTCTGGCAACTGATAACTGTTTGTCTCTTCTTCTGCCCAGGCACTGATCTTGTCTATCCATTTAGCCTGATTGCTACGGTTAAACTTGCGTCGATCAATGCCAGAAGATTCGATCAGCGCATCCAGTTCACCCACTGAGTCGCGCCACTGCTGTTTTACCGTATCAATACGCGCCACAATTTGCGCGTGGCGGGAAGCCAGCGTTTCATCATCGGGCGGCGGTGCTTTGATAACCGGCGCTTCGCCTTGCAAATAACGATTAATATCGCGCAGCAACGCCTGCGGCCCTTTCCAGGTTTCAAAGACGACCTGAGCAATTTCACGCGGTAACGGGTAGCAATGGCGACGCCAGAAATCGGGCGCAGGCCTGGTAGCGCAGTAGCGATTCATCTTCAATCAGTTGCTGCTCAAACAACATGCCGGATTCAAAGGCATTCAGGTTGAGCATACGCTGGCAAAAACCGTGAATGGTAAAGACAGCCGCTTCATCCATCTGCCGTTCGGCTAACAGCAACCACTGCGCGGCCTGTGCTTTATCGTCGATCTCTTCCAGAAGGCGTGCGTAAAGAGGATTGTCGGTGGTTTCACGCAGACAGGCGATGCGCAACTCATGGATATTGCTACGGATACGACCGCGCAATTCTGCGGTGGCCGCCTCGGTAAAGGTCACCACCAGCAGTTCTTCAACGGTCAGCGGGCGGGGAAAGGCGGCAGAACCGCCTAGTCCAAGTAACAGGCGCAAATAGAGCGCCGCAATCGTAAAGGTTTTGCCTGTGCCGGCAGAGGCTTCAATCAGGCGCTCGCCCTGTAAGGGCAAGCGCAAAGGATCTAGTGTCTCGGCGACATCACTCATTCTTTTCTACTCATCAGGGGCATTGTTTGCTGCAACGCGCTGACGTTCTCCCACACTTTCCAGCCTTCAGGGTGTACATATTCTGCTTTCCCATTCTGGCTGCCGGAAATCTGCGACAGGATAGCCATGCCTTGCGGCTCGACTACCGCCTGATGGAAGAAATCGGCCAGTTTTTGCGGCGTCAGCAGTTTAATCTGGGCTACGATTTTATCACGCGAATCGAAGCGCATATTGCCGCGATCGAAATCTTTACTTAACTTCGATGCTTCTTCGCCGAGCGTTTGCGGTGCCTGCAGCATCTGGGTAATTACCGCCTGCTGGATTTGCGCAAACTCTTCTGGCTTCATCGCCCGCAATTTTGCCTCTGCGGTTGGGAAAAAACGCCTTGTAACGCTCCCACAAGAATGAAGGCTGTTTATCATTGCTTTGCAAAAGGAAGCCCATGCCCCACTGACGCCCCACGCTCATTGGGAATGCAAACACGGCATAGCCCAACTGTTCTTCGGTGCGCAACTGGTTGTAGAACCACGGCTGTACTATCTGCCCCAGCAGAGAACTATACGCTGAACTGGTGTATTCATCGTAGCCAGTCGGTACAAATACCGCTGCCAATGCGGAGTCGGTGCTGTTACCGGCTTTTTCGAAGATGACGGATTGTTTTTATCGACCAGTACATCTTTGTTACGACACCACTCTGAGCCATCAGCGCCCAACTGTTTTTGCACATTGCGCGCCAGCGTTGTTGCCTGGGCTTCGGTCATGTTGCCAATAACCATAAACTCTGGTCGAGCCCCTGATTTTAAGGCGTCGCGATAGGCCAGCACCTCTTTCAAAGTGATGGAAGGCAAAATTTTGCGCCGTTCATCTCGCGAGAAGTACGGCACTTGCGAGAGCATCTGCGCGGGCATAATCGCCTGCTCAAACGCTTTGCCCTTTTCTGCGGAATCCATCATCTGGTTATACCAGGATTTTGCCTGCTCAAGCTGATCTTCCGTGGCGGTATAGCTAAAGTACCCCTCGAGCAATGCCTGGAACAGCTGCGGCAGACGCTGGGTGTAACCATTAGCATTAACCATAAGGCCGTTGTTAGCGTTGGTGGAAAAACTAATGCCACCAACCGACGCCTGGTTGCTTAACTGATCAAGCGCCAGCCTGCGAGATAATCATCGAGCGCAAACATCACCTGATTGCGGGCGCTGTCCATGGCTTTCGGATTACGCAAAATCAGGCTGACATCGGCTTTTGGCTCGCTGGCAAAATAACGGCTCGGCGCATACACCACACGCAGGTTCGATTCATCAACAATCAGCTCTGGGTGGTCATATTTCTTCTCTGACTTAATCAGCGAGAAATCGTCAGGAATATAGGGGTTAAGCTCCGGTAAGGAGAGCGCAATATTGGCGGCTTTTTGCTGCCAGTCAGCGAAAGTCTGTTCGCTGATTTTATCCACCTGATACGGCGCATCGACAAAATAAGCCGTTTTATTGTGCGGCTCTTTCGGGCTGATATACCAGATACGCGCATTCTGTGGCGTCATCATCGCCAGACGTTCTTTTACCGCTTTAGCATCATACCGATCGGCAATATTTACCGCGTCCAACGTATGCTCAACAGGAACGCGAATCATGGTATCCGCCAGCCATTCGACGTAATCCATATCACGGGTGATCGACGGATAACGGAAGTCGATATCCAGCACATTCGCCAGTTCATCGAAGTATTGTTTATCGATCCCTTTTTCACGTAACAAATTGAGGTAGCTAAAAATGGCCGCCACAACCTGATCGCGATTCGCCAGACCTTTATCGGTTAAAGAGGCTGAGATCGCTAAAACGCCGCTGTTGCCGTTGACGATAGGATCGGAGTTGGCGCTAATGCCCTCAACCAATCCCTGTTTTTGCAGCCAGTCGGAAAGTGTACCTGGGCTGCGATTACCAATCAGATAGGTAATCAATTCATCCGTTTTACTACGGAACTTCTCTGAGTTGTTATCGATGCGAAACTCAACGCGCAGAACTTTACGCGGCAGCGCCGGGACGTAATGAATGATAATGCCCTTTTGCGCGTCGGTGACTACCGGCACGGTGATTTCCGGTTTTTTGCTCTCTTTGTTCGGCACGCGACCAAAAGTGTCCGCCGCCATTTTTGCCAACTCCGGCAACGGTTTATTACTGTAAATAACCGCCTTCATCAGATTGGCGGAATAGTACTTCTCGTGGAAATCTTTCAGCGCCTGCTGCACCGGATTACCAGGTTTATCGCTTAAAGTTTCGAGGTTACCACCAGAAAACTTTGAACCGGGGTGTGCCGGGTTAATGGTTTCTGCGCTGACCTGTGCCATGCGCATCCCGTCACGCGTACGCGCCATGGTTAATTCGGCATTCACCGCATTACGCTCACGTTCGGCATATTTCTTGTCGAGCAAGGGTTCAGCGATAGCATCGGCCAGGCGGTCTACCGCACCAGGCAAGGCGTCGTTCTCAACTTCCAGATAGAAAGCCGTGCGATACGGCGCAGTGCTGGCATTGTGACTGCCGCCGTGCATTTTGAGATATTCGGCCAGGCTATCAGCCTGAGGGTATTTTTTCGACCCCATCAGACTCATGTGTTCAAGGTAATGCGCCAGCCCCTGATAAGCCTTGGGATCTTCCAGCGACCCAACGGGCACCACCAGCGCCGAAAGCGATTTAACCGCCTGCGGATCTGAAACCAGCAATACCACCATACCGTTATCCAGACGCACAGCCTGATACTGGCGGTTATCTTTATCACTTTTACGGATGGTTTCCTGAATCGGCTGCCATCCCGTTTCTGCCTGACTTAAGGGTGCCCAGAGGGCGACAAACAACAATAATGCTTTGAACCAGGTGCTGCGGGGCATTCACGGACCTCATTATCAACTTTATTTTCCAACCAGATTCAACACGTTAACGCAAATCATCTGCCAGAATTTAATCTTGTGCTGAACGAGTCAGCCTATGTCTATATATCCATCAGTCCGTGACTGGTGCGCATCATAAAGTAAGCGAATGAATTGCGCAATTTTTATACAGCATTCATGACTGATTAAAGCGAAACAGCGGTAACAGGAAACGTTGCGACTGTTTAACGATGGCTTCCATTGTCTCTGGCGTTAATTGCCGCCATAGCCTCTGATACCAGATATCATCACCTTCGCCACGCACCATCATGTTGCCTTCGTAAGCCTGAAGGAATTTCGTACGGGCTTTTTGCAACGTGGATTCGTCGTCCAGCATGGCATCGTTTTCTGCGTCATAACAGGTTTTTAGCCATGCGCCGCCGCTTTCAGGTAACACCAGCAACGGCGCGGACATACCTTCACGATACCCCTCAATCAGTTGTGAGAGGTAATGTAAAGCCTGCTCTGCTTCAAGTGGCGGGAAGCGCCATTCGCCATCTTTACGCAGAAAAAGGCGACTCTCACCATTACCGCCGCTGGCACAGTAGACAAGGTGTTCCAGCCAAAGTTGCATCCCTTGCGCCACACTTAATAAAGATGGGCGCCAGCGCAACAGGCCATCCGACTGGACCTGCGGCAGCCAGCCCGTTATCTGCACGCCGTTGCAGGCGAGATCGATTTCCATGCTCTGGCCCGGCTGACGACAGGCAATAACTCTGTCGGCAAGTTGCTGCATCTCCTGACACTGCGTTTCCCAGAAAATTTCACCAAAGGCGCCATACGGCAAATCCCCTGCCGCCCGGAATCGGCGGAACAAGCGTTCGGCATCATCCTGCTCGACCAGTGCATTTAATAACTGCTGGTTGATTTGATAACGACTAAGCCCTTCCAGAATAAATGGCTCGGTGTCAGGGATTTCGCTGTCTTCGGTACGGAAGTTCACCTGCAAACGCATCTGGAAAAACGCCCGCACCGGATGCGCCCAGAATCGTTGTAGCGTCTCCAGCGGCACGGTTTCCGGCAAGGTAAACGGCAGCGGCTGAACAAATTCAGAATGTGCCTTACCTGCCTGACTGGCCGCGGGTAGCCACTCGCGCGCATAGCTTTGTAAGTTACCGGGCTGGTAGTTTTGTGGGTCAAACGGCATCCGGGTATGGAGACAAGTAAGATGCGCTTTTACCCTTGCCTCGCTTTCATCACAGTTAAGCGTTTCATCGCCCGGTAGATAATGGCTTTGCCCGATATAGTCGATCAGTTCCTGCACCAGAACCGACGGGAATCGTTCGCTGTTATCCTGGATAGAGCGGCCAATATAGCTGATATAGAGTTTTTGTTGCGCGGATATTAACGCTTCCAGAAACAGATAGCGGTCGTCATCGCGACGGCTGCGGTCACCACGCTTCGGTTTCTGGCTCATCAGGTCAAAGCCCAATGGCGCAAGCTGGCGCGGGTAAACACCATCGTTCATTCCCAGCAGGCAAACCACTTTGAATGGGATAGAACGCATCGGCATCAGAGTACAAATGTTAACTGGCCCCGCGAGAAAACGCTGGCTGATACGTTCTTGATCCAGGCGTTGTGCCAGTTCATCACGCAACAGCGATAGCGGCACCGCGTCGCCATACTGCGCACCTAAACCTTCAGCGATAATCGCCTGCCATTGTTGTTCGATCAGCGTCATCGCCGCTTCGGTTTCCGCATCCGGCAGGAAGAAGGCATTGAGCATATCGCGGCAAACCGGCAGCCACTCCTCAAGCGGGCGCTCCTGCGCCAGCCCGCGACGCCAGATGTTTAGCTGCATTAGCAGTGAAGCCAGATGCCCCACCAGTTCTGCAATTAAGCCGCTCGATTCATCATAAGGTAGAACCGATTGCCACTCGCCCTGCGCGCTCTCCATCGCGTAGCCCAACAACATACGCGTCAGGCCAAATCGCCAGGTGTGTTGTCCGGTGGCGGGGAGTTCCAGCTCACGAACGTTATCGTCATCTATGCCCCAACGAATGCCGGATTCGTTGACCCACTGGCGCAAGTAACGCAGCCCTTCTTCGGTAATGTCAAACCGCGCCGCCAGCACCGGCACATCCAGTAATGCCAGCACATCCTCAGACACAAAGCGGCTGTCCGGCAACGATAACAGGCTGATAAACGCGTCCAGTACCGGATGCGACTGCCGCGCCCGACGGTCGGAAATGGCGTAAGGCAGGTAACGATCCGCAGGCGCGCTACCAAACACAGCCTGAATAAACGGACTGTAGCTGTCGATATCAGCCACCATCACGATGATGTCGCGCGGAGTGAGTGTCGGATCTTCCTCCAGCATCGCCAGTAAGCGATCGTGCAAGACTTCAACTTCACGCTGCGGGCTATGGCAAACGTGGAAGGTGATACTGCTATCCTGCGGGTCAAGCGGGCGTTTGTTATCGCTACGGGAAAACTCTTCGAGGTTCACACCCGCAACGACGTGGTTTTCCAGTTCCAGAATGTCGGACTGAATGTTATGCAGCAGGTTATCTGGCGTAACATCGACAAAGGCGTCCAGCTCCTGACTGTTCTCCAGATCGGATAGGAGATAGATATAGTCGCGCCCCAACTTGCCCCAGGAGGCCAGTAGCGGGTTGCCGACATCCTGTTCACCGTCGCTGTTAAAGAGCTGTCCGGCATTTTCGCTATCGCGAAATAGCGGCAATTCGCGATCTTCAAAACTGTGTCGACGCTGGCGGGTCAGCAGTTTCGCCAGATAAGCAGGATCTTTAATATCGCCCCAGTAATAACGGCAAGGGTTGGTAAACAGGAGATGGATTTCAATATGTTTACCCAGCGCCTGTAGCGCCTGGAGATAAACAGGCGGTAACGCGGAAATACCGCATATAAAGACGCGCGAAGGTAAGCCGGGTGGGCAGGTCGTCGCAGACTCCAGTGTTTCGATAAAGCGTTGATAGAGATTGGCACGGTGCCAGCGCGGTTGCCCGAGTTCATGGGTATATTCCACCAGCACCTTCCACAACGGCGCTTGCCAGGCCTGCGCTTCTCCCAGCCCTTCAACCAGATGCCCGGCTTCCCACTGCGCCAGCCAGTCCGGGCGATAGACCAGATATTGGTCAAACAGGTCCGCCGCTTTTGAGGAAAGCTGGAACAGTTTTCGCTTGTCGCTATCGTCAGTCAGGTAATGACGCAATAGTGTAAAATCTTCGCGATCCAGCAGTTGCGGCAGCAGAGTCATCAGTTTCCAGCTCATACTCCGCTTGTTAAAGGCGCTCTCTTTGGGGATCTCTGGTAATACACGGACAAACATATCCCAGATAAAGCTTGCAGGCAGCGGAAAATCAATGTTTGCCGCAATGCCGAATTTCTGCGACAGAGTCATTTGCAGCCACTGCGCCATACCGGTACTTTGCACCAGAATCATTTCTGGCTCGAAAGGATCGTCCAGCCGTTCGCGTTCGACAATAAACTCCATCAACGCTTCCAGTACGTCCAGACGATTGGAATGGTAGACCCTTAACATAGCGGCTCCTGACTACTGACGATTCGGGCAATGCAGGCGGGTCATCTCGCCTTCTCTGCCCCCGGGTGAAAATAGCGTAACGCTGATGCTGACACATCCCGCCTGCGATGTCTGCATTCGGTTGACCTGCCAGTTTGCAGGTGGCGAAATCGCGCGCAGTTGTGCTTGCTGCCAGGCGTGCCGCCAGAGCTGCTGGTACTGGTTTCTGCTGGCAAGACTGGTGCTTAATGTTCGCTGGTAACCAGATAACGCAGTGACAATCATCACCATCAGTACCATCGCCAACATCACCTCCGGCAGGCTAAAACCTTGCTGATTCTTCAGGGAAGCTGACATAACGCCTCCTCTTTCAGCGGACAAAAATCACTCCAGCCATGTGGCGAAAATACGATATTCCCATCGATGACTTCCCCCATTCGCCATAATGAAACGTCTTCATAACCGGCTATTAGCAAGGCTTTATTATCCGCAAGTCTTCGCAGGCAAGCTTGAGCACCCGTTGCGGCGTATTGCGAACACTGAACAGCTTGCTGTACCTGCCAGGCATGCATTTTCCCCCACTCAAGCGCCGACTGCACAATGGCCTGTCGGCGCAATGACTGGCTTTCCATTGTCACGCGAGAGGCAAAACTACGATCCTGCTGACTCATTCCTTGTAACAGCAAGCTGCCCAAAACCAGCAGCATCAGAACCAGTGCCAGCGATGAAACTCCCCGTTCACGGTTCATAGGTTGAATCCTGTCACGCTATAGCTGGCATCCACCACGGTTTGCGGATCAGCCTTGCTGGCAGCGTGCATATTAACCGTCAACGTCGGCGAGAAACCGCTGACATCCTGACGCATGACCTGAAAAGTATCGATAATGATGGCATCCGGATTAGTGACTTTATCCCAGCCCTTACCTTCACAAGATGTCGCACCGCGTAGCGTTTCCAGCACATGTTCTTTCAGACGAAATCCAATCTGGTCGGATTCTTTTCCCGGCTCACGCTCCCAAATGCCGTTACTGTTCGCATCCCACTGCACAATGATACAGTCACCCTGCCCAACAATTTTCAGCCCTTCACCAGAGCAGGTTCCATGACAATAACCTGCTCTCTGGAGATGCTTCGCGACTGTAAATACCCGCAGCCAGATTTCATCTTCCAGCGCCAGCTTGCGAGTAGTAATCAAACTTTCACGCTGTAATGCGGGCAGAAATCGCGCAGCTCCCAGCAGCAGTACGCTACTGATTGCCATAGCAATCAGCACTTCCAGCAGAGAAAAACCTTGCTCTTTTACAGGCATCCTTCTGTTTCTCCTTGCTGACAAAGCCGGAGCCTTCCCCACGGAGAAACCACCAACCACCACTCGCCCGCTGAATTTTTGAAGCGAATATGTCCGGCCCATGCAGTATTGCGTAGGCCAAAGAAAGTGAGCGAAGGTGTCAGGTCGCTCATTTCGACTTCGGGCCAGCGAGGCACAAAGACCAGCGGTGAACTGCCATGACAGGTATTCGCCCCAGCGGCGGCACTCGCAAGACACCATGACGTTCCCTCCCTGATGACACCGATACTGTGGTCGCGGTTATGCCAGTTGGCATCCTCACGTAAATAGAGCAAATAGTCTCGCGCCTGGCTGGCGGTTTGCCATAACCGTTGCGACTGCTGCCAGTACTGCCAGCCATAGAGTCCACTTGCACTTAGCATGACCAAAATCAGCATCGCGACCAGCGTTTCAATCAGCGTATAACCACGTTGTTTTTTCATGCCGGCAGTATGCGGCGCGGAGAAAAAAAGACGAGTGCCAGTTTCTATTTCTTCGGCACGTCTTCCGGACTATTTACCCTGTTGCAGGGCGTTGCAAAATTTCGGGAAGGCGTCTCGAAGAATTTAACAGAGGATAAAAAAACCGACGCACACTGGCGTCGGCTCTGGCAGGATGTTTCGTAATTAGATAGCCACCGGTGCCTTAATGCCCGGATGCGGATCGTAGCCTTCAATCTCAAAGTCTTCGAAACGGTAGTCGAAGATGGATTCGGGTTTACGTTTAATAATTAGCTTCGGCAGCGGACGCGGTTCACGGCTTAATTGCAGATGGGTTTGATCCATATGGTTGCTGTACAGGTGCGTGTCGCCACCGGTCCAGACAAAATCACCCACTTCAAGATCGCACTGCTGCGCCATCATATGCACCAGTAACGCATAGCTGGCGATGTTAAACGGCAGCCCCAGGAAGACGTCACAGGAGCGTTGATAAAGCTGGCAAGAGAGTTTGCCGTCTGCGACATAGAACTGGAAGAAGGCATGGCATGGAGCCAGTGCCATTTTATCCAGTTCCCCCACGTTCCACGCCGAAACAATAATGCGGCGGGAATCCGGGTCGTTTTTTCAGCTGGTTCAGCACTGTGGTTATCTGGTCAATATGACGTCCATCCGGCGTTGGCCAGGCGCGCCACTGTTTGCCATATACCGGGCCGAGGTCACCGTTTTCATCAGCCCATTCGTCCCAGATGGTGACATTGTTTTCGTGCAGATAAGCAATGTTGGTGTCGCCCTGCAGGAACCACAGTAGTTCGTGGATGATGGAACGCAGGTGGCAACGTTTGGTTGTTACCAGCGGGAATCCATCCTGCAGGTTAAAACGCATCTGATGACCAAAAATGGAAAGCGTTCCGGTTCCGGTACGGTCGTTTTTCTGTGTGCCTTCGTCGAGCACTTTTTGCATCAGTTCTAAATACTGTTTCATGGTTCCTCAGGAAACGTGTTGCTGTGGGCTGCGACGATATGCCCAGACCATCATGATCACACCCGCGACGATCATCGGGATGGAAAGAATTTGCCCCATGCTGATGTACTGCACCCAGGCACCGGTAAACTGCGCGTCGGGCTGGCGGAAAAACTCAACAATGATGCGAAACGCGCCGTAGCCAATCAGGAACAAACCAGACACGGCCCCCATCGGGCGCGGTTTACGAATATACAGGTTGAGGATAATAAACAGCACCACACCTTCCAGCAGCAGTTCGTACAACTGTGACGGGTGGCGAGGCAGCACGCCGTAAGTATCAAAAATGGACTGCCACTGCGGATTGTTTTGCAGCAACAGAATATCTTCGGTACGGGAACCCGGGAACAGCATGGCAAACGGGAAGTTCGGGTCAACGCGGCCCCACAATTCACCGTTAATAAAGTTGCCCAGACGCCCGGCGCCAAGACCAAACGGAATAAGCGGTGCGATAAAATCAGAGACCTGGAAGAAGGAACGTTTGGTGCGGCGGGCGAAGATAATCATCACCACAATCACGCCAATCAGGCCGCCGTGGAAGGACATGCCGCCGTCCCAGACACGGAACAGATACAGCGGATCGGCCATAAACTGCGGGAAGTTGTAGAACAGAACATACCCAATACGTCCGCCAAGGAAAACGCCAAGGAAACCCGCATAGAGTAAGTTTTCAACTTCATTTTTGGTCCAGCCGCTCCCCGGACGGTTCGCCCGACGTGTTGCCAGCCACATCGCAAAAATGAAACCTACCAGATACATCAGGCCGTACCAGTGAAGCGCAACGGGTCCTATTGAGAAAATGACCGGATCGAATTCCGGAAAATGCAGATAGCTACTGGTCATCTGTCACCACAAGTTCTTGTTATTTCGCTGAAAGAGAACAGCGATTGAAATGCGCGCCGCAGGTTCCAGGCGCTCCAAAGGTGCGAATAATAGCACAAGGGGACCAGGCTGGTTGCCGGATACCGTTAAAAGATATGTATACGATCCGCGCTATAGCCCCCCGCGAATCAGCCCACCCATGCCGCGACGCTCCATAAATGCCGCAACCTGATGACGAACTTCAGTCGCCAGTTGTGCTTCCAGGCTGCGCCGCGCAAGGTTTTCCGCTTCGGCAAAATCAATGCGCCGCAGCAAATATTTTACGCGCGCGACAGAACGCCCGTTCATAGACAGATGGCGATACCCAAGCCCAATGAGGATTGCTACGCACATAGGATCTCCCGCCATTTCGCCACACAAACGGAGATCTATCCCTTGCGTTTCCGCTTCCCGGGCGATCATTGCCAGCGCACGTAACATCGCAGGATGCAAGCTGTCATAAATGTTCGCAACTCGCGTGTTGTTACGATCAACAGCCAGGATGTATTGAGTCAGATCGTTGGTGCCAACAGAGATAAAATCGACCCGGTTTGCCAGATGCGGCAGCATAAACACCATCGATGGCACTTCCAGCATGATACCGATACGCGGTTTGGGGATCGCATAGCCGATCATCTCCTCGACTTCACGTCCGGCACGTTCAATCAGGCGGCGTGCTTCGTCAACTTCATCGAGGCTTGTGACCATCGGCAATAAGATGTTCAGGTTGCCCGTTGCTGCATTGGCACGCAGCATCGCCCGCACCTGGATCAAAAAGATCTCCGGCTGATCGAGCGTAATGCGGATCCCACGCCAACCCAGACATGGATTCTCTTCGCTGATAGGCATGTAAGGCAGTTGCTTATCAGCACCAACATCCAGCGTGCGCAGCGTGACAGGCTTATCATTGAACATTTGCAACATGCCCTGATATTGCGCCACCTGCTCTTCTTCCGACGGGAAACCGCTTTGCAACATGAAAGGAATTTCAGTGCGATAAAGGCCGATGCCATCAATACGGCTGCCCAGTTTTTCTTCATGTTCCGGGCTTAAACCCGCATTGAGCATGACTTTAATGCGCTCACCGCTTTTTAACTGTGCAGGTAAATTGACGTCATCTTCCGCCAGTCGGCTTAGCTCATTTTCTTCGCTAATTAGCCGTTGGTATTCTTGTAGCAGCACCGGTTCCGGGTCGACCAGTAATTCCCCGCGATAACCATCAACAATCAGCGTCCGATGATGCAACACTGAAGGTTGAATGTCCGCCCCCATCACCGTAGGAATACCCAGCGCGCGCACCATAATCGCCGCATGGGAGTTGGCCGCACCATCGCGTACGACGACGCCGACTAAGCGATCCTGAGGCAACTCCGCAAGGGTCGTCGCCGACAATTCATCTGCCACCAGAATGAAACGTTCCGGCCAGGCGTTCGACCCCTGATTTGCATCATCAAGGTGAAACAGCAACCGCTGGCCCAGCGCGCGTAAATCGCCAGCGCGCTCTTTGAGATAGTTATCACTTAGCGCGGCAAACTGTTCAGCAAATTTTTCAATGACCGTTTTCACAGCCCACTCTGCGACCGAGCCTTTATCCACCTCGGCAAACAGTTCGCGACGCAAACGGGTGTCGGAAAGCAGGTGCGAGTAAAGATCGAAAATGGCCGCCGTTTCTTTCTGCGCCCCGGCAGCAAAGCGTTTGCTGTAACGACGAAATTCGTTAGCTGCCTCTTCCAGCGCTCCGGTCAGGCGCTCACGTTCCAGCGCTGGATCCAGCGTTGATGCCTGATACACCTGTTCCATTAAGGGTAAAGTGGCATCCTGCCAACCTTCGGCAATCGCCACGCCGGGTGCAGCCGGTAATGCGCGGATTCGCGTCTGGCGATATTGTCCGAATAAGGCAGTCAACTGCGACTGGGAAAGAATGGCCGCCATCTGGGTGGCGAGCGTCACCAGAAAGGATTCTTCGCTTTCATCGTACTGGCGTAGCTCTCGTTGCTGCACCACCAGCACGCCAAGCAATTGGCGACGCTGAATAATCGGAACGCCTAAGAAAGCACGGAAACGCTCTTCTTTTACGGAGGGGACATATTTGAAGCTGGGGTGTTTTTGCGCATCCGCAAGGTTTATCGGTTCCGCCAGCCTGCCAACCAGGCCGACGATCCCTTCATCAAACGCGAGCGTTACGGTGCGACCTCGCGGTTTTTTCAGCCCCCGAGTCGCCATCAGGTAGTAACAACGTCGGTCGTGATCGGCCAGGTAGACCGAACAGACTTCGGTATCCATCGCAAGACAGATGTCGGTAACCAGAATATTCAACGCCTCGTTAAGGCGGGGAGCACTGGCTACCTTTTCGACTATTTCGCGCAGGCGAGTGAGCATAATTGGCGTGACTTAACCTCTTTTACGTCGATAAGTAGATGCGTTTTGTGGTTTAGGCGTATTGTCCTGTAGCGCCATCACAACACTCGCAAACTCTTTCATTACCCTGCGGTAGACATCACGTTTAAATGACACCACCTGTCTGACCGGATACCAGTAACTTACCCAACGCCAGCCGTCAAACTCTGGTGTACTGCTGGTTTGCATATTGATTTCCGCATCGCCGCTCACCAGCTGCAAGAGAAACCATTTTTGTTTTTGGCCGATACACACCGGCTTCGTGTCCCAACGCACCAAACGTTTTGGTAATTTGTAGCGCAACCAGTTACGCGTTGAAGCAAGGATTCGAACGTCTTTGCGGCTTAATCCTACTTCTTCAAACAATTCACGGTACATCGCCTGTTCTGCGGATTCTCCGGGGTTAATTCCGCCTTGCGGAAATTGCCAGGAGTGCTGACCAAATCGACGGGCCCACATTACTTGCCCCTGACGATTACAAATCACGATACCTACGTTTGGGCGGTAGCCATCGTCATCAATCACCGGACTACCTCAAAATAAAACTTTATATGCGAATGATTGTTTCATACTCCTGGAAGGCGGTAAACCACTCTCTGCAAGGCATTACACACTAATAACAATTGAATAACTCACAGTTAAGTGCAGAGTTATAAACAGCAGAGGGGGAACATCACCGTTTTTATTCACCTTTTCTGTGGATAGAGTTGTGAAGAACTACGGAATTACTACGGGAAAACCCAGAGCATTCTGAACACCCCTGATTCAGGCATTACAAAATAATAATTACTAATCAATGAACTAGGTGCTTAAATCGCTACCAAACAGGTAAAATCGTGACCTGTATCACACTCACTGTATACGAGGTGGTGAAAGATCAACCAATGTCGTATTTATCCACAGAATGTGCCAATAAGTTAAGCACCACATCACTAAAAATTGGAGTTTCGTCGCACGTCAAGGCTGTAAATGGAAACAGTAGTGAGGGTTTTTCACAGTTATCCCAGCTTTCTGTGGATAACATGGTGTAAGATCCTGTTTATTTTCAGTGACCAGATTTGGAAAACCTCCCCATACGTTGCGCAACACGGTTATCTGAGGCCTAAAAAGCAATATAAATCATGTAATTGAATAACACGCGTGGAAAAAGTTACACTTGGCATATCCGGTATAAAATTGCTGCTCAATTTTTAATCAAGGTATAACACCATGCTCCAGCCTCGCCCATTGCTCTCTCCACCAGAAACTGAAGCGCAGTTATTTGCGCAAGCACAGCAACTTTCCGGTTACACATTGGGTGAGCTGGCGGCACTTGCCGGGCTGGTTGCACCGGAGAATTTAAAGCGCGATAAAGGCTGGATAGGCGTGTTGCTGGAAATTTGGCTTGGCGCAAGCGCAGGCAGTAAACCTGAACAAGATTTTGCGGCCCTGGGCGTAGAGCTAAAAACGATTCCTGTGGATAGCCTTGGCCGTCCTCTGGAAACCACTTTCGTTTGCGTAGCGCCTTTAACCGGCAATAGCGGCGTCACCTGGGAAACCAGCCATGTACGTCACAAGTTAAAACGCGTGCTGTGGATACCTGTAGAAGGCGAGCGCAGTATTCCTCTGGCGCAGCGGCGCGTAGGGTCGCCATTACTGTGGAGTCCAAATGACGAAGAGGAACGGCAGTTACGCGAAGACTGGGAAGAATTAATGGATATGATTGTTCTTGGTCAGGTTGAAAGAATTACCGCTCGTCACGGGGAATATTTACAGATAAGACCTAAAGCGGCGAATGCGAAAGCGCTCACCGAAGCCATTGGCTCCCAGGGTGAACCGATTCTGACACTGCCACGCGGCTTTTATTTAAAGAAGAATTTCACCAGTGCGCTATTGGCTCGTCATTTTTTGATCCAGCACCCATCGCTTTGACCTGCCGCATTCCGGGCATATAATTACCGCTTCATTTTTTTGGCAGGGCTTTGTTTGATGTTATTTGCATGGGTAACCGATCCTAACGCCTGGCTTGCGCTCGGTACGCTGACGCTGCTGGAGATCGTTCTTGGGATCGATAATATTATTTTCCTCTCGCTGGTGGTGGCAAAACTACCTACAGCACAACGTGGCCACGCACGGCGTCTGGGTTTGGCAGCGGCTATGGTCATGCGTCTGGCGCTGCTGGCGTCTATTGCCTGGGTCACGCGTCTGACGAATCCGCTTTTTACAATTTTCAGTCAGGAAATTTCCGCTCGCGATTTAATTTTGTTACTCGGCGGTCTGTTCCTTATCTGGAAAGCCAGCAAGGAAATCCACGAATCCATCGAAGGTGAAGAAGAAGGATTGAAAACTCGCGTTTCATCATTCCTCGGCGCTATCGTGCAGATTATGCTGCTGGATATTATTTTCAGCCTCGACTCGGTGATTACCGCTGTGGGCCTGTCAGATCACTTATTCATAATGATGGCAGCAGTGGTAATTGCCGTAGGCGTGATGATGTTCGCCGCGCGCTCGATTGGTGATTTTGTCGAACGCCACCCTTCGGTAAAAATGCTGGCGCTCTCTTTCCTGATTCTGGTGGGCTTTACCCTGATTCTGGAAAGTTTCGATATCCACGTACCGAAAGGTTACATCTACTTCGCGATGTTCTTCTCTATTGCGGTTGAAAGCCTCAACCTGATTCGCAACAAAAAGAATCCGCTCTGATATTCCGTTCGCTCTCCTGCGGGAGAGCGTTCGGCCAGCTCTCCTCCTCACAGTTTAAGATTTTCCTGCTTTCATGATGTATAACGTCAGATTATAAACAGTCTATTATCATTAATGGGCAAAATAGGTGAGGATGACCGGATGAAAAAATGGGCAGTATTAATTTCTGCAGTCGGACTGGCATTTGCCGTTTCCGGCTGTTCCAGTGATTACGTCATGGCGACCAAAGATGGCCGTATGATTTTGACAGATGGAAAACCGGAAATTGATGATGACACCGGGCTGGTGAGTTATCACGATCAGCAAGGTAACGCGATGCAAATAAACCGTGATGATGTTTCGCAAATTATTGAACGTTAAAAAATAAGGTCAGCATCCGGCTGGCCTTAAGATTTTTCTCTTTCCCTTTTCCCTTCCCTCTGCCATTTTTATATTCCTTATGTCGTGATTATAAAAAGGAAACGGCTATGCAATATCACCGTATACCCCACAGCTCGCTGGAAGTCAGCACGCTGGGGCTTGGCACGATGACGTTTGGTGAACAGAACAGCGAAGCCGACGCCCACGCACAACTCGACTATGCCGTTGCTCAGGGCATTAACCTTATCGACGTTGCCGAGATGTACCCGGTACCGCCACGCCCCGAAACTCAGGGGTTAACCGAAACCTATGTCGGTAACTGGCTGGCAAAACATGGCAACCGCGAAAAATTAATTATCGCCTCCAAAGTGAGCGGACCGTCGCGTAATAATGACAAGGGGATCCGCCCGGATCAGGCGCTGGACAGGAAGAATATTCGCGAAGCTCTGCATGACAGCCTCAAGCGTCTGCAGACTGATTATCTCGATCTCTATCAGGTGCATTGGCCACAGCGCCCCACCAACTGTTTCGGCAAGCTCGGTTATAGCTGGACAGATTCTGCGCCTGCGGTTTCGCTGCTGGATACGCTGGACGCACTGGCAGAGTACCAACGCGCGGGAAAAATTCGTTATATCGGCGTGTCGAATGAAACCGCATTTGGCGTAATGCGCTATTTACATCTCGCGGATAAACACGACCTGCCGCGTATCGTCACCATTCAAAACCCCTACAGCTTGTTAAATCGCAGCTTTGAAGTGGGCCTTGCTGAAGTCAGCCAGTATGAAGGCGTCGAGTTACTGGCTTATTCGTGTCTTGGTTTTGGCACGTTGAGCGGGAAATATCTCAACGGCGCAAAACCGGCTGCGCGCGCAATACACTCTTTAGCCGCTTCACTCGCTACAGCGGTGAGCAAACGCAAAAAGCCGTCGCGGCGTATGTTGATATAGCCAAACGTCATGGTCTGGATCCAGCTCAGATGGCTCTGGCCTTTGTGCGTCGTCAACCGTTTGTTGCCAGCACTCTGCTGGGCGCAACAACGATGGAACAGCTGAAAACTAACGTCGAAAGTTTGCATCTGGAGTTAAGCGAAGACGTGTTGGCAGAAATTGAAGCGGTGCATCAGGTTTATACTTATCCGGCACCGTGATCCTCTCGCCTGGCGTTTTGCGCCAGGCGTCTTTTTTCCCACTTTTCAGAATATATTCACTACTTTTCGCCGCATCTTTCCTGACAAAGCGCAATAGACTCTTTCGGTCAACGCCAGCGCGCGTTTCAATGTCTGTGCCCATTGTTAAGGATAACCATGTTGATTTTCAAACCTCTTCCCCTCGCTATGTTGCTTACTGGGTGTATGTCCTCCGCCTGGGGGACGCAGTTAACCCAACCGCTAACACTTAAAGACGTCACTGTTTATCTGCATGGTGCCAGCCTGCAAGGTGAAGAGACACTCAACTTACCGGCAGGTGAAAGCGAAATCATCTTCACCCATATTGCCAATTCAGTAACCGACGACAGCATCGCTATCTCTATCGATAACGGAGTGACGGTGCTTTCCTCACGTATCGCGCTAATGGAAACACAGCCGAATGCGTTGCCGTCAGAGATTCAGCAACAGTTAAAAGCAGCAAAGGTGGAACAGGCAAAACTAACCGCCGAGAAAAACAATATTGCGGCTCAAATTAAGGTATTAGAGGCAAATAGCACATTAACCAATAAAAGTGCCGCCGAAGTTGGCAAGTATCTGCAAATGGTGAAAGAGAAAAATGGTGAGTTACTACGAGCCGACAATGAGTTGACGCAGAAACTTGCTGATAACCAGCTTGAAATTGAAAAGCTGGAACAACGCGAGAGTATGAATAACGGCGATTCAGAGGCTGCCGATGATCCGCAGGTTATTATCGCTAAGGTCTATGCCCCCCAAGCCGTCACGGCGAAGGCAGTGGTGCGCTATATGACGCCAAATGCCGCATGGACGCCGCTCTATGATGTTCACGCGAGTGCCATCAACCAACCGCTTCGTCTGGTTTATAAGGCTAATATTCGCCAGTACACCGGGCTTGCATGGAAAAACGTTAATCTCGTGCTCTCGACCAATGAACCTGATACTCATCTCACCTTGCCGCAACTGGAAACACAGTATGTGGATGTACCGGAGTATGGTGGCGGCTCGCTTTCAGCATCACCTGTGATGAAACAGCGTTCGGAAAATTCGTCTGACCAGGATGCCTCAGAATTGCAGAAAGCCCTGGGGGCAGAGATGCAAAAAACAAGGGAACAACGAGCCGGGCGCATGTATGCGGCATCGGCAGCGCCCGTTTCACCGCAACCAGAAAGTTTCACCGCGCAAAATGTTCGCTATGCACTTTCGCTGCCGTGGCAAATCGACAGCGATAATACCGCGCGCACGGTGGTCATTAAGGAAGAGTCGGTCAACGGTAAATATCGCTTCTTTGCTATTCCAAAGATCAGTAATGACGCCTGGCTCCAGGTGCAAATTAAAGAGTGGGAACAGTTAAATTTAATCCCCGGCGAAAGTCAGATCTTCTTTGGCAACAACCGTACCGGCGTGGGTTATTTGCAGCCGCCGGAAGATGGCAAGTCGCTGGATATTCAGCTTAACCGCGATCCTAAGTTGATTATTCAGCGTAAAGCCGCACTCAAAAAAGAGAATGCGTTATCTATCTTTAACGACAGCGCAATACGTAACTTCAGTTACACCCTTAATGTGAAGAACAGCTACGGCGAAGCGGTGGATATTACTCTGCTCGACCAGATCCCAGTCAGTGCTAATAGTGATATTACGGTAGAAAAAATGCAGTACGGGCAGGCGCAGTTTGATGCAAAAACGGGTGAACTGACCTGGACGCTGAAACTGTCAGGCAAAGAGAACGTGAGTCTGCCATTCTCTTACAGCGTGAAGTATCCGAAAGGTATGCACCCTTCGGGAATGTGACCTTCGCCAGATGGCTGAATGTGCCATCTGGCAAAAGATTAATGACGGCGTTGCCAAATCCACAGCGCCGTTATTGCCAGCGCAAACAGCGCACCAAAGCCAATGCCTATGGGCACGACTGGGATGCCTACCATTACTGCCAACGAGTAAATTCCCAACATCAGCAGCATGGCGCTGTTTTCGCCGAGATTCTGTACTGCAATCGCATTCCCCGCCCCGACGCTTTTTTGCCTCGCTCCTGTAATAATGCATTGAGCGGTACGACAAAAAAAGCCCCCCAGTACGCCAATCAACATCAGCAAGGCATAGGCTGGCAGCAGTTCGTGTTGCAGGGAGAAAATCAGCACCACCACGCCAATCAAAATGCCGGCTGGCATGCAGCGTGATACGGTTTCCAGGGTGACCAGTTTTGCTGCCGCCCCCGCACCAACCACGATGCCAATCGCCACCATCGCGTTGAGGTAGGTCGGGGTCGCGTTATCGGTAATGCCCAGCGCCACCGGCACCCACAGCACCAACAGAAAACGCAACGTGACACCCGCGCCCCAGAATAAACTGGTTCCCACCAGCGAAAATCGTGTTTCACCGTTGTGCCATAATACGGCGCAAGCAGAGATAAAGCTGCGGGCCATGTTGATGAGATTCCACGACTGTCCCGGACGCGCCGCCGCCAGTTTCGGAATGTAGAGATTTGCGGCTACCGCGCCAGCATAAGCCAGCGCACAGGCCGCCAGCGCGGCAAGAACATGCCAGTCCGCCAGCACGCCACCGGCTACGGAACCGAGTAAAATCGCCGCAATGGTGGAGGCTTCCATCAAGCCGTTAGCTTTCACTAACTGATTACCGGTTGTTAACTCGCCAAGAATACCGTATTTCGCCGGAGAATAAGCCGCTGCACCGACGCCCACCAGCGTATAACCGAGAAACGGATTAATGCCAAAACAAATACTGGCAGCACCCAGCAACTTAAGGCCGTTGGCAAACATCATTACCCGGCCTTTCGCAAAGCTATCCGCCACCTGACCGACAAACGGCGCAAAAAGAATGTAAGCGCCCACAAACACCATTTGCAGGATTGGCTGACTCCAGTCTGGGTAGAACTGCGCTTTCAGTAGCGCCAGAGTGGCAAACAGCAGCGCGTTATCGCCAAACGCAGAGAGAAACTGCGCGGCAATAACTGCTTTCATCCCCTTCGACCATAGCGAAGTGTTAGTGTGCACTGACTCACTCATCGTGTTTTTCCGCTTCGTCTACCCAACTTTTCAACGTGACAAAGTCAGGCTTGCCGCTGCCCAGTAATGGCATCTGTTTCAGATAGCGAATGTCACGCGGTACGGCAAGTTCCGGTACGCCGTGCTCGCGGGCGTATTGCTGTAGTTTATCGCGCGTCAGTTCGCTGTCTGTAGTGAACAATACCAGCGCCTCGCCTTTACTGGCGTCGCTCTTAATCGCGGTGGCATGGACTTTATCTGGAGAAACACCAAGTGCCAGTTGTTCCACCATTTCCAGTGAAACCATCTCTCCGGCAATTTTGGCGAAGCGTTTTGCTCGCCCCTGAATCTGCACAAATCCCTGTTCATCAAAACGCACGATATCGCCAGTGTCATACCAGCCGCGCTCCATCTCACCGTGGATGTTCTCAGCCGTTGGCACTTCCAGCACGCCTGGTTTCTCCACCCGCAGGTAGCCGTTCATTATGTTCGGCCCTTTTAGTTGCAGGCGACCACCTTCTTCAATACCCGGCACTGCCAGCAGACGTGCATCCATCCCCGGCAAAATACGCCCGACGGTGCCAGGTTTCGCTGCCATCGGTACGTTGATGGACACCACTGGCGCACATTCAGTCACGCCGTAGCCTTCAAGAATACGCAGACCAAATTTATCCTGCCAAAGTCGTTTGGTGCTTTCTTGTAGTTTCTCCGCGCCAGCCACCACATAGCGTAGACGATAGAAGTCATACGGGTTGGCGAAGCGCGCGTAATGACCAAGGAAGGTCGAAGTGCCGAAAAGCACCGTACAACTGCGGTCGTACACCAGTTCAGGCACAATGCGGTAATGCAATGGACTGGGGTAAAGGAAGACTTCTGCGCCCGTCAGCAGGGGCGTAAACAAGCCAACAGTTAAACCAAAGGAGTGAAACAGCGGTAACGCCGACATAAAGCGATCGTTGGTGGTGAAATCGGCAATCGTTTTAATCTGCTCGACGTTCGCCAGAATGCTTTTATGGCTATGGACGACGCCTTTCGGATGGCCTTCAGAACCGGAGGTAAAGAGGATCAGCGCCTCTTCTTCTGGCTGCTGTTTTACCTGTGCCAGACGCGGCATCAACAGATGGGCGAAGATCCACACTTTGTCGGCAGTGGTGACATCCGCTTTTAAATCTTCCAGATACACCCAGCGTACCTGAGTTAGCTGCTCCGGCAGATGCCAGAGTTTGCCTTTGTCGAGGAACTGGCGGGAAGTGAAGATAGTTTTGATTTCAGCCGCCGTAATGGCGCTGGTCAGCCCTTTTACCCCAGCGGTGTAGTTCATCATTGCCGGAATACGGCGACGGGCGATGGCCCCAAAAATCACTGCCGCACTAATGCCCGCATTGGGCAGCATTAAGCCGATTCTTTCCCCTTCAACGCTATATTTTTCGAGGATGCGACCAACAAACAGTGTTTTAGTGAGCAACTTGCGATAGGTATCCGGGGTAAAGTTGACGTCTTCGACACACTTTTTCCTGGCCCCAAAACGGTACATTGCGCTCAGTAGTGATTCGTACAGCGTTTCACGTGGGCGTACCGCCATACGCGCTTCCATCATAATTTGGTGCAGCATTTCCCCCGCGATTTTACGGCGGTCACGGGCGCGCGGCGCATCTGGCATCGGCACCTGCGTGGGAGGCAAAATATGCAGATGAATTTGCGGGAACAAGCGCCGTTTAACCAGACCTTTCAGGCGACTGAAGTGCGTAAGCTCTGCCCCTTCAATTCGCACCGGAATAACCGTCGCGCCTGACTTCGCCGCCACAAAACCGGCGCCATCGTAAATTTTCATCAGCGAACCGGTGGTCGTGATGCGCCCCTCCGGGAAAATCACTACCGGACGGCCTTGTTCCACCAAACGAACCAGATGTTTGATTGCCATCGGCTGTGTCGGATCGAGAGGAACGAAGTCGATAAATGATTTCAACCAACGCATATACCACTGCTGGCTGATGGAGGTGTAAACAGCAAACACCGGGCGAACGGGTAAAAATAGCGCCAGCAGAATGCCATCAATAAAAGAGACGTGATTGGGCGTGATAAGAACGCGCTCGCCCTTCAGCGCCTGGGTGTCACCTGTCACGCGAACGCGGTACAGAGCAAGGCACAAATTTCGAAAAAAGCTAAAAAGCATTTCAACTCCCTTTGCTCATTATTCATTAAATGCGAATGCGGTGAGATTACACGAGATGAAGGGCTCGAGCGACAGTAAAGTCGGTGCGAAAAAAAACCTGCGCATCCGCGCAGGTTGGTGCAAGAGACAGGGTACGAAGAGCGTACCGAATAATCTCACCAATCAATACCTCTGGGATCTTGATTGTGGTCCGCACGACGACGCTTCGCCAGCGAGAAAAAGCAAAGGAATGAAGGGAAATGCAACGAGGTGTGTAAATTGTCGGTTACTGTTACAGATTTGCGACAGGCAAAAAAAACCTGCGCATCTGCGCAGGCTGGTGTAATTCATGTGCTCAACCCGAAGTTGACTTCACCTATCAATACCTCTGGGATCACCACTTTATCAACCTGTAGACAAATGCCACCAGCAGTCAATCGCAACAGCGTTTCGCAAAGTGTAACCAAAGGTTTGCAATCTCTTTTTTTCCTTACGTATTCTCGTTTCGCGCACACTTCCCACGCTGAAATCACAACGCCCCTTGAACCAACGGGCGTTTTCCGTAACACTGGCAGAATGTAAGCGTTTACCCACAAAGGTATTTTCATGGCGACCATTAAGGATGTAGCCCGACTGGCAGGCGTTTCAGTCGCCACCGTTTCCCGCGTCATTAATAACTCTCCAAAAGCCAGCGAAGCTTCTCGTCTGGCTGTGCATAGCGCAATGGAATCTCTGAGTTATCACCCGAACGCTAACGCCCGCGCGTTGGCTCAACAGACCACTGAAACGGTTGGCCTGGTCGTTGGTGATGTTTCCGATCCGTTTTTCGGTGCAATGGTGAAAGCGGTCGAACAGGTGGCTTACCATACCGGTAATTTCTTATTAATTGGCAACGGTTACCACAACGAACAAAAAGAGCGCCAGGCCATTGAGCAGTTGATTCGCCATCGCTGCGCCGCGCTGGTCGTCCATGCCAAAATGATCCCGGATGCCGATTTGTCCTCATTGATGAAGCAAATACCCGGCATGGTGTTAATCAACCGGATCCTTCCGGGTTTTGAGAGTCGTTGTATCGCTCTGGACGATCGCTACGGTGCCTGGCTGGCAACACGCCATTTAATTCAGCAGGGTCATACGCGCATTGGTTATCTCTGCTCTAACCACTCTATTTCTGATGCCGAAGATCGTCTGCGAGGGTATTACGATGCCCTTGCCGAAAGCGGTATTCCGGCTAATGATCGGCTGGTGACTTTCGGCGAACCGGACGAAAGCGGTGGCGAACAGGCGATGACTGAACTGTTGGGAAGAGGCAGAAATTTCACCGCCGTGGCTTGTTATAACGACTCGATGGCGGCAGGCGCGATGGGCGTGCTCAATGACAATGGGATTGATGTACCGGGTGAAATTTCGCTGATTGGTTTTGATGATGTGCTGGTGTCACGTTATGTACGCCCACGGCTGACCACGGTCCGTTACCCAATAGTGACAATGGCGACCCAGGCTGCAGAACTGGCATTGGCGCTGGCGGATAATCGCCCACTGCCAGAAATCACCAACGTCTTTAGTCCTACGCTGGTACGTCGCCATTCAGTTTCAACACCGTCGCTGGATGCAAGTCATAACGCAGCCAGCGACTAGCCGCGATTAAAGCAACTCGAGCGCCAGTAATTCCTCAATGGTCTGGCGGCGGCGAATCAACCGCGCCTGACCATTATCAAACAGAACTTCTGGCAACAGTGGGCGGCTATTGTAGTTAGATGACATTGACGCACCATATGCGCCGGTATCATGCAGCACCAGATAATCGCCCGCCTTCACTTCCGGTAAGGCACGGGTTTCGACATTCCCCCCTTCCTGCTGGGTAAAGACATCGCCCGATTCACATAATGGCCCTGCGACAACGGTTTCCACCGTTGGCGCATGTTCAAGAGAGCGACCATCAGCCGCCAGCGCGCTAATATGGTGGTAACTGCCGTACATTGCCGGGCGCATCAGATCGTTAAATCCAGCGTCAACCAGCACAAAGTGGCGACTCCCCATTTGTTTGACGCTCCGCACCTGGGTAATTAACACACCAGACTGCGCTACCAGGAAGCGACCCGGTTCGATTTCCAGTTTCACAGGGTGACCGAGATGGCGGGCGATTTGCTCACGCGCGGCATTCCACAGACCATAATAATGTTCAGTATCAACCGCCTCTTCTCCCTGCTGATACGGAACAGAAAGCCCGCCCCCCGCAGAAATAGCCTGTAAATCCTGACCGAATTCGATGACCTGATGCACCATCGCGCCACACACCTGCTCCAGATGCGCATAATCAACACCAGAACCGATATGCATGTGAATGCCAACCAATTGCAGATGATGACGTTGTATGACTTCCAGCGCGGCCGGAAGATCGGTATACCAGATGCCGTGCTTGCTGTTTTCGCCACCGGTATTGGTTTTTTGGCTATGACCGTGACCAAAGCCCGGGTTAACGCGCAGCCATACCCGATGCCCTGGCGAAACCTGGCCAAGTTGTTCGAGCATATCAACGGAGCCGGCGTTTACTGGAATTTGTAATTCACTGACGCGATCGAGAGTCGCCTGATCGATAACATCCGCAGTAAAGACAATGTCATCGGGATGCGTTTGCGGATTATATCCCGCCGCCAACGCGCGTTCGATTTCCCCCAATGAGACGGAATCCACTTTCACGCCCTGTTCGCGCATTAAGCGCAAAATATGGATATTGGAACAGGCTTTCTGTGCGAAGCGCACCACATCAAACTGTTTCAGCGCTGCAATCTGCCGACGAATAATTTGCGCATCGTAGACCCACACCGGGCAGCCAAATTCTGAGGGCAAACGCAGTAGATTTTCGGCGGTGAGATCGGTATCGGGGCTGAACAGTGAATGTGGCATAACAAACTCCAGATAAGTGCTTTTTTATGATTACGCCACATCATAAAAAGAATAAAAAATATCGATTTATGTCGAGTCTATGCAAAAATGATATGGATTACCGGATTGCGAGAGAACGCCAATGGCCGCCGTTAACTTACGTCATATTGAAATTTTTCATGCGGTTATGACCGCCGGCAGCCTGACTGAGGCGGCACAACTGCTGCATACTTCACAGCCAACCGTCAGCCGCGAACTGGCGCGCTTTGAAAAGGTAATCGGATTGAAACTGTTTGAACGCGTACGCGGTCGATTACACCCTACCGTTCAAGGGCTGCGTCTGTTTGAAGAGGTACAGCGCTCCTGGTACGGGCTGGATCGCATCGTCAGCGCCGCCGAAAGTCTGCGCGAGTTTCGCCAGGGAGAACTGTCTATTGCCTGCCTGCCGGTCTTTTCGCAGTCTTTTTTGCCGCCGCTGCTACAACCGTTTCTGGCCCGTTATCCTGAAGTCAGCTTAAACATTATCCCGCAGGAATCACCGCTACTTGAAGAGTGGCTTTCGGCACAACGTCATGATCTCGGACTCACCGAAACGCTGCATACGCCTGCGGGTACGGAACGCACCGAATTACTGTCTTTAGATGAAGTGTGTGTTTTACCGCCAGGTCATCCGCTGGCGGTAAAAAAGGTATTAACACCGGAAGATTTTCAGGGTGAGAACTACATCAGCCTTTCCCGTACTGACAGCTATCGCCAGCTGTTGGATCAGTTGTTTAGTGAGAATCAGGTTAAACGACGCATGATAGTAGAAACCCATAGCGCCGCGTCAGTTTGCGCGATGGTACGGGCGGGGGCGGGAGTTTCGGTAGTTAACCCGCTCACCGCTCTGGATTATGCGGCAAGCGGATTAGTGGTTCGGCGGTTCAGTATTGCGGTTCCCTTCACCGTCAGCCTGATTCGCCCCCTGCACCGCCCGTCATCAGCACTGGTGCAGGCATTCAGCAAGCATTTACAAACCGGTTTACCAAAACTGGTTGCCGCTCTTGAGGCTATTTTGTAGCGAATTACGACAGCATAAAGGCGACTGCATCCTCGGCATGAATAGCCGCAGTATCAAACACAGGCAGAACACTGCGCTCTTCTGGCACCAGTAAACCAATTTCCGTGCAGCCAAAAATGACGCCCTGCGCGCCCTGTTCTGCGAGGCGAGCAATCACTTGCGCATAATAAGTGCGTGATGTTTCGCTAAAATGCCCCAGACACAGTTCTTCAAAAATAATCTGATTAATTTTCGCCCTTTCATCCGCTTCAGGGATCAGACAGTCGATGGAAAATTGCGCCGCCAGTCGCCCACGATAAAAATCCTGTTCCATGGTGTAGCGTGTACCCAGCAGCGCCACGCGAGTCATTCCGGCACGGGTAATTGCACGTCCAGTGGCATCCGCAATATGTAAAAAAGGCAGTGTACAACGGGATTCGATAGCATCCGCTACTTTGTGCATCGTATTGGTACATAACACAATGCCTTCAGCCCCCGCCCGCTGTAAGCCAAGCGCCGCTTCAGCCAGAATTTCTCCTGCTTTGTCCCACTCCCCGCGACGTTGACACTCTTCTATTTCATGAAAATCAACGCTATGTAGCAGCACTTGCGCAGAGTGAAGCCCACCAAGTCGCTGTTTAATGCCTTCATTTATCAGACGATAGTAAGGAATAGTGGATTCCCAGCTCATACCCCCTAGCAGACCAATTGTTTTCATTCCTTTCTCCTGACTTGTGAGTTAATGCAGCAAGGCTGAATAAGGAACTCAACGGCCTGGCGCCTGATCTCTATTAGCGAAAAAAAGGCCGGATGTACAGCACATCCGGCCAGAGACATCAGATGCCGATATTTCTCAATTTCTCGCCTGCCATCAGTTTGCGTTCGATATGCTCCAGCGTGACATTCTTGGTTTCCGGAATGAGCCAGAAGGTAATACCCACAAACGCAATATTCAGCGCGGTGTAGAGCCAGAACGTACCGGCTGCACCAATGCTGTCGAGCAGCGTCAGGAAGGTCGCGCCGATAATCATGTTCGACACCCAGTTCGTGGTGGTCGAACAGGTAATACCAAAATCGCGGCATTTCAGCGGCTGAATTTCAGAGCACAGGATCCACACCACTGGCGCGGCACTCATCGCATAACCGGCAATACACATCATCGTCATGCCAACAGAGAGCCAGGACAGGCCACTGGAAGCCGTACCGTTATCAAACTGCATCAGGCAATAGCCCAGCACCAGAGTGCCTAACGCCATCACGCTGAAACCAATTTTCAGTGCCGGTTTACGCCCGGCTTTATCTACCGTAAAGACCGCAATGAAGGTGGCGAACATAAAGGTCAGCCCCACGACCAGAGTCGCAATCATCTGCTGTTCGGTCGTCGTAAAGCCCGCCATTTTGAAGATGCGCGGCGCGTAGTACATGATGATGTTCATACCGGTAAATTGTTGCATCGCCTGCAACAACATACCGAGGAATACCGCACGACGTACGTTACGGTTGATTTTAAACAGCGCCCAACCGCCTTGTTTTAACTTCAGGCTTTCACGAATTTCGTTAAGTTCTTCTCGCGCTTTTTCTGATGTATCGCGCAGCATACGCAGCACTTCTTCCGC
The DNA here is from genome assembly GCF_004745185.1 of Escherichia sp. E2661. Taxonomy (NCBI): domain Bacteria; kingdom Pseudomonadati; phylum Pseudomonadota; class Gammaproteobacteria; order Enterobacterales; family Enterobacteriaceae; genus Escherichia; species Escherichia sp. E2661. The sequence continues at coordinate 45,246 of NZ_PDIG01000028.1, read as the reverse complement.
CTCGATATGACGCCCTTTCTCCGCCAGCCAGCGCGGGCTATTTGGCAGGAAAACAACCAGAATAATCAGCAGGACTGCCGGTAAGGCAAGAACACCTAACATTGCACGCCAGTTACCGCTATAGCTGAATGCCGTGTCGGATAAAAAACGCCAGCACGATGCCCAGCGTTACCATCAACTGGTACATACTGATCATCTTGCCACGTACGTTTTCACTCGCCATTTCAGAGAGGTACAATGGAGCTGTATAAGAAGCAATCCCCACGGCAATCCCAAGCACCACACGAGCGGCGATTAACATTTCTACGCTGGTCGCAAAAGCCGACCCTATCGAACCGAGCACAAACAGGATAGCCCCTGCCATCAAACTGTATTTACGTCCCAGGCGGAACGACAGCCAACCATTGAACAGCGCACCAATTGCCGCGCCGAGCATCATGCTACTGACCACCCATTCCTGCAATCGACTGGTTAGCACAAAGTGATCGGTAATGAACGGCAACGCTCCGGCGATGACCCCGATATCAAGACCGAATAACAATCCTGCGACCGCAGCAGCTACCGAAACAAACATATTCATACGACGCGTATCTCGCAGAGGACGCGGCGTTAAAGCAGATTCCGTATTGATAGTCACCATTTTTTTCCTGCCAGCAGAGAATAAGACATAGTGAAAAAATACGTGAACAACTCATTCTGGTGTCAGGTCGGAATCAGTATAAATATGGATTAAATTGCTACGACATGCGGTTATGTGATGGATATTCCAATTTTCAAATTAAGTAAAATTATTAACATTATTATTAACTACCTAATTTTAAAGCAGATAAAACTCATAAAGTTTATTAATTGATAATTGATATGGATTATTTCATAACCGAGATATGGATTATGATGATCTGCAGGTATAAAAAACCCTGCCATACTGAATGAACGGCAGGGTCATAAAAGTGAATTGAATAAATTAACGCGCCAGCCAGCCGCCATCTACAGCGATGGTATAACCATTCACATAGTCTGAAGCACTGGAGGCAAGGAACACCACTGGCCCCATCAGATCGCTCGGCAATCCCCAACGCCCTGCCGGGATGCGGTCAAGAATTTCCGCACTACGCTGTTCATCAGCCCGCAGTTGTTGGGTATTGTTGGTCGCCATATAGCCCGGAGCAATCGCATTAACGTTGATGTTATGTTTTGCCCATTCGTTCGCCATCAGACGGGTCACGCCCATCACGCCGCTTTTTGATGCAGTATACGAAGGTACGCGGATCCCGCCCTGGAAGGAGAGCATGGACGCGATATTGATAATCTTGCCACCGTTGCCCTGTGCGATGAAGTGTTTCGCCGCCGCCTGAGACATGAAGAATACACTTTTGATGTTCAGGTTCATCACATCGTCCCAGTCTTTTTCACTGAAATCGAGTGCATCTTCACGGCGAATCAATCCGGCGTTATTGACCAGGATATCAATATGGCCGAACTCTGCTACCGCACGATCCAGCAGTGCAGGAATGCCATCAATCTGACGCAGATCGGCGGTCAGGCTTAAAAAAACGACGCCCCAGCGCCGTGACCTGTTCAATGGTTTCTGTCGGTTCAACGATATTAATACCGACGATATCACAGCCCGCTTGCGCCAGTCCCAGCGCCATCCCCTGCCCCAGTCCAGTGTCACAGCCAGTGACTACCGCGACTTTACCATCAAGAGAAAATTCTTTTAAAATCATGATAATACCTTATTCATTTTGCCCGCAACTAGCGCAGGTCTTTAACGGCAACGTGGTCCATATCATCGAAGACCTGGTTTTCACCGACCATGCCCCAGATAAAGGTATAAGCTTTGGTCCCTACGCCGGAGTGGATAGACCAACTCGGGGAAATGACTGCCTGCTCGTTATGCATCACAATGTGACGCGTTTCTTGCGGTTGTCCCATCATGTGGAAAACGCAGGCGTCATCATCCATGTTGAAATAGAAGTAAACTTCCATCCGACGCTCGTGGGTGTGGCATGGCATGGTATTCCACAGGTTTCCCGGAGCCAGCTCCGTTAGCCCCATGCTCAACTGGCAGGTTTCCAGCACATCTGGCACAAAATATTTGTTAATTGTGCGACGATTACTGGTGATGTTATCGCCCAGCGTAACCGGAGCGACTTCAGCCGGGGTCACTTTTTTAGTGGGATACGTCGTATGAGCAGGTGCGCAGTTGTAATAAAACTTCGCCGGAGTGGCACTATCAATGCTGGCAAAGACCACTTCTTTTGCACCTTTGCCAACATAGAGAGCGTCGCGGTGACCGATTTCGTAGCATTGACCATCGACGGTAATCGTACCAGCGCCGCCAATATTAATAACGCCCAGCTCGCGACGCTCCAGAAAGTAGCTCACGCCCAGTTGTTTTCCAACTTCCCCGCCAACAGAAACCGTTTTTGCTACCGGCATAATGCCGCCAACAATAATGCGGTCAATGTGGCTGTAAACCATCGTGTACTCATCCGCGACGAATACCTTTTCAACCAAAAATTCATTGCGCAGCCCCTGTGTATCCAGCGTTTTTGCATGCGCACTGTGGATGCTCTGTCTTACGTCCACATCAACCTCCGATAATCATTGAACTGTAAAATTACAACGATTGTGAAACATCGTTTCGTTTTATTCTTTAAAGGATGATATGCCTGCACAGTGCGCTTTTCAATCAAAAATAAAACATTGTTTCATTTTTCGATAAAGGATTGAGAAAAGTGTCGCGTCGATCACGAATAAGTCAGGTGAAGGAAAAACTCAGCGTCTATGGGGTATGTGCGCAGACGTGCCAACCATCATTATGAAATGGCTTGATGGCGGCAGATGTTTAACGAATAGAAAGGAATTTAGATCGGGTCGTCACGTTCAATAGTTAACGCCACGCCCTGACCACCGCCAATACAAAGTGTAGCCAGCCCTTTACGCGCGTTGCGTTTTACCATTTCATGGACCAAAGAAACCAGAATACGGCAACCAGATGCGCCAATCGGGTGACCCAACGCAATTGCGCCACCGTTAACATTGACCCGACGTTCATCCCATTCGAGCATTTTGCCAACGGAAAGCGCCTGCGCGGCAAACGCTTCATTAGCCTCAATAAGATCGACATCAGAAAGCTGCCAGCCCACACGCTCAAGGCAACGGCGAGTCGCATATACCGGAGCAATACCCATCAGCGCAGGATCAACACCAACACTGGCAAAGGCGCGAATACGTGCCAGCACGGGCAAATTCAACGCTCGCGCTTTGGCTTCGCTCATCATCATTACCGCAGCAGCACCATCATTGATAGATGAAGCATTACCCGCAGTAACAGAACCGTGGCTATCAAATGACGGATTTAAGCTAGCCAGCCCTTCTGCACTGGCATCCGTACGCGGCTGCTCATCGGTATCAACAATCAATAGTTGCCCATTGTTTTGCGTTCTTACCGGGACAATCTCATCGTTGAATCGTCCAGCGTCAATGGCCGCCCGCGCTTTTTGTTGTGAACTAAGTGCATAGGCATCTTGTAATTGACGGCTGATACCATATTCACGCGCCAGATTTTCGGCAGTGACACCAATATGGTAATCATTGAATGCATCCCATAAGCCATCATGCACCAGACTATCAACCAGTTGGCTATCGCCAAGCTGTGCTCCGGTACGGCTATCTGTCAGGACATGTGGTGCGCGACTCATGTTTTCCTGACCACCGGCGATGACAATATCAGCCTCACCACACTGGATCGCTTGTGTGGCAAGGTGCAGTGCTTTTAACCCGGAACCACAAACATCATTAATCGTAATTGCCGAAACACTGTTGGGTAGACCACCTTTAATGGCCGATTGCCGTGCTGGATTCTGCCCAGCCCCTGCGGTCAGAACCTGCCCCAGAATCACTTCATCCACCGCATGTGCAGCAACGCCAGTGCGTTCTAATAACGCTTTCACGACCAGGCTACCAAGTTCTACGGCAGAATGGCCAGCCAACGCTCCACGAAAGCAGCCGATAGGTGTTCGTAACGCACCGACAATCACAACGTCTTTCATCACAACCTCGCACAGATTAACAGCGCAATAGTAAATGATTGTTAATAAAAATTATTTTAAATGTTTAAAAATAGTGATTTTTATCACAAAGGAAATTCACCGGAATGAGGGATGGATACCCAACTGGCACGCAAGGTTTGCATCTACTAACCCATGATTCCATGAGCTGATATAGCGTTAATCTCCCATGTTTGACCTGGTTTATGGTAAATTGCCCTCCATTTTTCTTAATTTGTAGATGATACGTTCAAATAATGTCTAAAAATTTGGTCAAAAGAAGAAACTCTCTGGAGCTTCGCACTTTACGGCACAGCCGTTGGCGCAGGCACGCTCTTTCTCCCTATTCAGCTAGGTTCAGCGGGAGCGGTAGTCCTGTTTATTACAGCACTGGTCGCATGGCCTTTAACATATTGGCCACATAAGGCCCTGTGCCAGTTCATCCTTTCTTCAAAAACATCCGCAGGCGAAGGGATTACTGGCGCAGTAACTCATTACTATGGCAAGAAGATCGGCAATCTGATTACCACTCTTTACTTCATTGCTTTTTTTGTCGTCGTGTTGATATATGCAGTGGCGATCACCAATTCGCTGACAGAACAACTGGCAAAGCATATGGTCATCGACCTGCGCATTCGTATGCTGGTGAGTCTGGGTGTTGTGTTAATTCTGAATCTCATCTTTCTGATGGGGCGCCATGCCACAATTCGGGTAATGGGATTTTTGGTGTTTCCACTAATTGCCTATTTCTTATTTCTTTCTTTCTACCTCGTCGGTAGCTGGCAACCAGCTCTATTAACTACCCAGGTAGAGTTCAATCAGAATACCCTTCACCAGATATGGATATCGATTCCCGTGATGGTTTTCGCCTTTAGCCATACGCCCATTATTTCAACGTTTGCTATTGATAGACGTGAAAAATATGGCGAACACGCTATGGATAAATGCAAAAAAATTATGAAAGTCGCTTATCTCATCATCTGCGTGAGCGTACTTTTCTTCGTCTTTAGCTGCCTGTTATCAATACCACCTTCTTATATTGAAACAGCTAAAGAGGAGGGCGTTACCATTTTATCGGCACTTTCTATGCTGCCAAATGCCCCTGCATGGTTGTCGATTTCCGGAATAATTGTCGCGGTTGTAGCAATGTCTAAATCATTTTTAGGTACCTACTTTGGTGTTATTGAAGGTGCAACGGAATTAGTCAAAACAACGCTACAGCAGGCAGGGGTTAAAAAAAGCCGTGCATTTAACCGCGCGCTATCAATTATGTTAGTATCACTGATTACTTTCATCGTTTGCTGCATCAACCCTAATGCAATTTCGATGATTTATGCGATCAGTGGTCCACTTATTGCCATGATTCTTTTTATCATGCCAACGCTGTCAACATATCTTATCCCGGCACTTAAGCCCTGGCGCTCCATCGGAAATCTAATTACGTTGATCGTCGGTATCCTGTGCGTATCGGTAATGTTCTTTAGCTAACCACTGATGTGAATGGTTCAAAATAACCACTATTTTGAACCATTCCAATTCTTACAGTGCACATCTTGCATTGTTCACCTTCCCCAAACGCTCCATAACTTAAACGAACATTATCAAGCTGTTATCCTAAATAAAAATCTGAACATCTTAATTAAGACTATTTAAGATGCATCACTTAGATTTACAAGATATCTTCTGGTCATTCGAAAACAATTTGCAGTATAGATATTCTTAATACATTAGGCACTTGTCTGATTTGCAATAAGGTCAATATGATTAACTGAGTGAAATCCAATCACATTTAAAGCTTAATGATGCACGCTTAAATATGTCATTAAGAATAATATCAAATACGGATTAAACACAATTTTTCATAAAAAGCTTACCAAATCAGAGTGTATTGACATCATCAATAACCAATGAAATTATGCAATTATCTATGAATAGGGAGGTTATTAACATGAGGCTTTGTAGTCGCTATAAAAGTCTTACATGCAATAGTTGCTCAATGCATTGCCAAATAATGCCAGAAAAATCACCACGTTTGCAGTATTGTGCAAATGCATGTTTTTGTATGTGGCCCGAAGAGAGTTCGTATTTTAATCGTGGCGTGGTTGAAGGTATATTAAGTAAAAACCACAATGCGCGATTAAGCGGATATATTTTTGTAGATTTTTCAGTAAGCTTTTTACGCCTTTTTTTAGAGAGTGACTGGATCGACTATCTTACGAGTACTGAGATGGGAATAGTGTTAGTAAGCGATCGAAATATGCAATCTCTTGCTAATTACTGGAGGAAACACAACTCCGCGATATCAGCCATTATATATAATGATGATGGACTGGATATTGCCAACGAAAAGATCAGGCAACTATTCATTGGTCGTTATTTGTCATTTACCAGAGGCAATACGTTAACTCAAATGGAATTCACCATTATGGGACATATGGTTTCTGGTTATAATCCATATCAGATTGCAGAGGTTCTTGATATGGATATCCGTAGCATCTACGCCTACAAGCAAAGAATTGAAAAAAGGATGGGTGGTAAAATAAACGAATTATTTATCCGTTCACACTCCGTTCAGCACTGAAACGTAACTGTCAATAATAATAAGCATTGTATATACGGGCACTTATAAAGATGCCCGTATTTTATCACATGAACTTTTAATTCAGTTTATTTGAGCGCTTATTTAATTATGTCACCTTACGCGCCACCGCAAAAATGAAAAGATATTGCGAGAAGAAGGCATAAAGACAACGGTTAAGAGTGTTAAATTTGTTAATTCACATGGAATTTTAAGTTGCATTGATATGCCATAATTATAGTTTGCATGATAAATATAAAATTAATATATATTTATTCCATGAATACTAATATACTTATCAAACTATATTATTTCAATTTACTTAATTTTATGTTTCATTGACGTATGTACTGGATTATTAACGATAATATTGAGTTCTGGCCAGAGCACAGAAAATTAATTTCGGTACATGACGCCGAGCTTAACGCCGTTCTGACAACGCCAGCAAGCAGGTGCTTATCGCTGCTACTTGAAGCCTTTCCTGATGTGGTTGCACAACAGGATTTTTTCTCCAGAGTCTGGGAAGAAGAAGGCATGCGAGTACCGGTCAACACGTTATATCAAAATATATCGATTATCAGACGCGGGTTTCGCACGGTTGGTGAAACCAACCATTCGCTTATTGCAACCGTACCGAGAAAAGGTTTTAAGCTCAGTAATGATGTAAGCATAGAAAACCATGTAATAATGCCTTCTGCAGATGCACAAAAGACCATATCTCCCCAATCCTTGAATGTTAAAGATGAGTTTAAAGAGACAAGTGCTCATCCAGATAATTATCTCAGAAATATAGTCAGGCTATCTAAAAATTATTTACCCATGCTAAGTGCATTTTCCGTAGGTTTGCTTACCGCATTTTTTCTCTGGAACAATAGTCAGCCCAAATCATTCTTTAAAGATTACAAAACTGTTGCACAATTAAATGGTTGTCATTTCAATGTTACAGAAGATAGCATTGATGGGCTGAAAGATCTCGAACAATATAAGAACCGTATATTAGGATCTGGAATTGATTGCAAAAAGTACCCCTGGCTATATTTCCCTCTCGATAAGTCATCTCCCGGATTGATTGTTATGGCATGCAAAAAGAACCATAGTAATAACACAGTTGCAGACTGTTTAACTCTATCGTATCGCGGAGTTAACCATGATTCGTTATAAAAAAACGCTGTTTATTATTTTATGCTTTCTCAGTGGCTTCATTTTTTTTATTGCCTATCATTATTCCAAAGAACAAATAGTATACAATGAGAAATGCACGGCCAATTGGATTATATTTAATGACCAGGGAAGGGCTAATCTCACTATTGACTTTATGTATAATAAAAATAAAAAGACAGGAACTGTTGCACTTAGCGGTACCTGGAAACAAAACACGAACACTTATAAATCATTTCGCCGAGATATTGAATATACGTGGATCGAAAATTATGACACTTTGCATCTTACCTCTACCAAAATAAATAAATTTGATATTATTGATCAAATTTCAGATGATAATCTTGCACAACTCCTGCCTGATTTTTATATATTCCCGGGAAAAATGATAAGCTATAATGTTCAAAAACAGAACAATCATGATTTTCTTTTAAGCATTGGCAATAGAGCAATTATGTATTGCGCAAGGTAACAAAACAACTTGATGCTGCTTCTGTAATTAAAAGCCCAAACAACAAATGTAACATTTCAGGCATTGGAATATAATCTTTATATATTCTTATATCCATCTTCATCTCTGACAGTTCATGCGGTAATCCCCTCCCCCCATTCAAATTATATCCGCCATTAAAAAATCCTTCCGCACTCCACTATGACAATAATGGTGCAAAAATAAAACGCTGGTCCGCACAGAGATGTTTAATATGGCAAATGAACATAATGGTTTTTAATAAATAAAATTACTCTTGCAATAATTCTTTCACACCAGATTGTCAGTCGACGAATAACTATTCCTCACAGCCTATCATTTTATCTTAAATGAACAATTACATTAAATTAAGAAATGTGACAAGCAGAACTTTATCAATGATTTTCAATAGGTTATATACTTACATGATTAACAAATCATTAATTAAGAATATTTCAGATTACAATCACATCAAGCTAATATAAATTAACTTAAACAATCATGATGAATTTCGTTAAATGAAATATATGAATATCAGTTATATCTGTTACTCATGCAGGATGCCAAAAACCACAAACTTAATAGAGGTGAGCTAATGGATTTAGAAAATAAGTTCTCATATCATTTCCCTGATGGAATCATACTTACAGAAGATGGCATTCTTACAAAAGGGAATGAGGAATTTTACATCCCGCCGAAAGAACTCGGTGTATTATTTGTATTGCTTGAATCGGCGGGAAATGTTGTATCCAAAGATGCGATCATCGAATCTGTATGGAAAAATGTAATTGTAAGTGACGAATCCCTTACACGATGCATCTATTCATTAAGATGTATTTTTGAAAGAATTGGCTACAACCGTTGCATTGAAACCATATATAGAAAAGGTTATCGATTCAGTGGGCAAGTATTCAAGATAAAAGAAAATCAAGATAATGTTCCAGGCAGCACTATTGCTTTATTTCCATTTACAATATCTCACAGTAGTCAGGATCCATTAGCGCTTAATCAGGAACTTGTACAACTAATCTCAAATAAAAAAACCGATGATCTATATATATATCCAATGGCTGCAACCCAGTATTGCATAGATAATAAATCTCAGACAGCCTTCCTGGCCAGGTTCAAACCCGATTATTTTGTCACAGGAAGAATCAGCAAATATGATGCTTCAAATAGTTTATATATTGAAGTAATCGATGCAAAAAGTTTTTATCTTATTGCCAGCACACATCTTCAGGCAGATGACATACAAAAAATCTCACACTTTATAATTAGCAACTTATATCTGGCAATGAAGAAACCTAAAGTAGAACCAGGTTTTATGTCCCGACACGTACCTTCTGATGAAAATATTTTATCAGCCGAAATGTCTGCCGGGAAAAATGAAACTGAATGAATTCACGCCTGAAAGCATTGCCAATGCAATAACTATATTTGAAAGTGTTAAAAATAAATCTAATGCTCAGTCAATAACCAATGAATGCTATTGCCTGTTGGCTGAATGTCATATGTCTATGGCACTTCATGGTCTATACGAACTTAAACATGCAACTCAAAAAGCATTAGCCTTTATAGATAAGGTATCTGATAAAAATATTTTCGATGGGAATATTTTAGGAATTATGGGACTGATAACCGGTCTTTCCGGACAAACGACTGCATCACGCATTTTTTTTGACCATGCACAGACACAAGTATTAGATGTAGCCTCCTTGTATTACTATAAGACACTGGTAAATATATATAACGAAAGAATTGAAGATGCTATCGCTTGTATAGACCAGTCACTGCTACTTGAACCAAAAAGACATAAAGCCGCTATAATAAAAAAATGCATTGATGTATATGTTTCTACAACACACAATGAAAGAAATGCGTTCTCTTATCACGGAACAGAGAAAGAATATCATTTAGTTATTATCAATAACATTCAAAAATTGAAGCAATTGACAAAAGTTAACAGCATTATTGATTTTAATGCTCAATATGAGGTCGCTTGATCTGCAATAAATATCATAAGCAGAATAGCGCTCTATATTTTGAGCTATACACTCTATTTTTATAGGGGATATTGGATTTATCTACATCTGACGTGAACGTATCAACAATAACGGAAGAATTCGATGACTACGGAAAAAACTGAGAAAGAGAAAAAGTAAGAAACTGGAGCGGGCGAAGGGAATCGAACCCTCGTATAGAGCTTGGGAAGCTCTCGTTCTACCATTGAACTACGCCCGCTTCGAGATGCGTAAGGCATTATAAACCTTACGCTCTCCTAAGCAAGTGCCTTGCTACTGACTGCTGATTAATTCGCCATCAGCACTTTGGCTTGCTACCCTGTGGCGGCAAGTAGCGCAAAGGATCTATTGCCGTAGCACGGTAGCGAATCTGGAAATGTAGCCGCACGGATTCCGCATCAGTACTTCCCATAGTCGCTATCTTTTGCCCGGCTTTAACACTTTGCCCATTGTTCACCAGCATCGTGTCGTTATGGGCATAAGCAGTAATGTAATCTTCACTGTGTTTAATCATTATAAGATTACCGTAACCACGCAGCTGATTACCCACATATACCACTTTCCCGGCACCTGCAGCGTATATTGGCGTCCCGCGTGCCGCCGCAATATCAATCCCTTTATTGCCGCCATCTGCCATTGAGTAAGGCATAATAACCTTTCCGCTCGTTGGCCATAACCAGCAACGTTGCCCAACCGGCGGCCATGAAGATTTCGAAACGGCCGAAGACGGTGTCACTGACGCTGTTTTTGTCGTCGATTTGCCGGTGGATTTACGCGTGCCGTTACTACTTTTTTTCGCCCCACCCAGTTTCAGCTTTTGGCCGATTTCAATGGTATAGGGGGGGGAGATGTCGTTGAGTCGGGCTAGCTCTTTTACGCTGGTTCCCGTGGTGCGTGAAATACGATAAAGCGTATCCCCCCGTTTCACGGTGTAAACGGAGCCGGAATACGTTCCTGTATCTGATGATTTGCTACCTGAGCAGCCAGCCAGAAGCAGCCCTACCGATAACAGCATCACGATACCCAGAGTTTTTTTATTCAGGCGTCCTGCGCTCAAAATCTTTCCTCGCTAAAAAACAAGACGCTATATCATAGCAGCCCCCCGTCAGATCCCCAATCCATTGCGTGGGAACAGGCATGTACGAATCAATAACTGTTAAAGAATCAATTAGCATCGTTGGCAAACATCGGAACCATCCTGATTGACCTCAAATACTCATTTATCACAATGATTTTTATCACACTCATATTGATAAACTGCACTCACTTTCTTTGCTGATAAAAATGCATCATCCGTAGCGTTTTTTTTAACGACATCACACTTCCCCCCTCCCCTCGTGTTTATAGTCGTTTCTGGCGTAATTCTTGCCTGCAAAGACTTAATCATTGCCATAAGAACCAAATGTTCAAATCAAGGGGATTTCTATGGAAGCGCGGGAAGCAACCGCTACAGGTGAATCATGCATGCGCGTCGATGCCATTGCGAAGGTCACCGGGCGGGCACGATATACTGACGATTATGTTATGGCGGGCATGTGTTACGCGAAATATGTACGTAGCCCAATAGCACATGGTTATGCGGTGAGCATTAACGATGAACAAGCCAGAAGTTTACCAGGTGTACTGGCCGTATTTACCTGGGAAGATGTCCCTGATATTTCCTTTGCCACGGCGGGCCATGCCTGGACTCTGGATGAAAATAAACGCGATACTGCCGATCGCACTCTGTTAACACGCCACGTCCGCCATCATGGAGATGCGGTTGCTATTGTCGTTGCCCGTGATGAACTCACAGCGGAAAAAGCGGCGCAACTTGTTCACATCGAATGGCAGGAATTACCCGTCATTACCACGCCAGAAGCGGCACTGGCAGAAGACGCTGCGCCAATCCATAGCGGCGGCAATTTACTGAAACAAAGCACGATGTCGACGGGCGATGTCCAGCAAACAATCGATGCCGCCGATTACCAGTTGCAGGGCCATTATCAAACCCCCGTCATTCAACATTGTCATATGGAAAGTGTGACCTCATTGGCGTGGATGGAAGACGATTCACGAATTACCATCGTTTCCAGCACCCAAATCCCGCACATTGTCCGCCGCGTTGTCGGTCAGGCGCTGGATATTCCCTGGTCGTGCGTGCGGGTTATCAAGCCCTTTGTCGGCGGTGGTTTTGGTAATAAACAAGATGTACTGGAAGAGCCGATGGCGGCATTTCTGACCAGCAAACTCGGCGGCATTCCGGTGAAAGTTTCCCTAAGCCGCGAAGAATGTTTTCTGGCGACCCGCACTCGCCACGCTTTTACCATTGACGGACAAATGGGCGTCAACCGCGATGGTACGCTAAAAGGCTATAGCCTGGATGTTCTGTCTAACACCGGCGCTTACGCTTCACACGGTCATTCCATCGCTTCTGCAGGCGGCAATAAAGTTGCTTATCTCTACCCGCGCTGTGCCTATTCTTATAGCTCAAAGACTTGCTATACCAATCTGCCCTCAGCGGGTGCGATGCGTGGTTATGGCGCACCGCAGGTAGTTTTTGCTGTTGAATCCATGCTGGATGACGCTGCCGAAGCGCTGGGTATCGACCCTATCGAAATTCGTTTACGCAACGCCGCTCGTGAAGGCGATGCAAATCCACTCACAGGCAAACGCATTTACAGTGCCGGATTACCAGAGTGCCTGGAAAAAGGACGGGAAATATTTGAATGGGAAAAGCGCAGTGCGGAGTGCCAGAAGCAACAAGGCAATCTGCGCCGCGGCGTTGGCGTTGCCTGTTTTAGTTACACCTCTAACACCTGGCCTGTCGGCGTAGAAATCGCGGGCGCACGCCTGTTGATGAATCAGGATGGAACCATCAACGTGCAAAGCGGCGCGACGGAAATCGGTCAGGGTGCCGACACGGTGTTCTCGCAAATGGTAGCTGAAACCGTGGGCGTTCCGGTCAGTGATGTACACGTAATTTCGACGCAAGATACCGATATTACGCCATTCGATCCCGGCGCATTTGCCTCACGTCAGAGCTATGTTGCCGCGCCTGCGCTGCGCAGTGCGGCACTGTTATTAAAAGAGAAAATCATCGCTCACGCCGCAGTAATGCTGCATCTGTCGGCGATGAATCTAACCCTGATAAAAGGCCATATCGTACTGGTTGAACGACCGAAAGAGGCGTTACTGTCGTTAAAAGATCTGGCAATGGATGCGTTTTATCATCCTGAACGTGGCGGGCAACTTTCTGCAGAAAGCTCAATCAAAACCACCACGAACCCACCGGCGTTTGGCTGTACCTTTGTTGATCTGACAGTCGATATCGCGCTGTGTAAGGTCACCATCAACCGCATCCTCAACGTTCATGATTCGGGCCATATTCTTAATCCGCTGCTGGCTGAAGGTCAGGTTCACGGCGGGATGGGGATGGGCATCGGCTGGGCGCTTTTTGAAGAGATGATCATCGACGCGAAAAGTGGCGTGGTGCGTAACCCAAATTTACTGGATTACAAAATGCCGACCATGCCGGATCTGCCACAACTGGAAAGTGCCTTTGTCGAAATTAATGAACCACAATCTGCATACGGACATAAGTCACTGGGTGAGCCGCCAATTATTCCTGTTGCCGCTGCAATTCGTAATGCGGTGAAGATGGCTACCGGTGTTGCAATCAATACGCTGCCGCTGACACCAAAACGGTTATATGAAGAGTTCCATCTGGCAGGATTGATTTGAGGATAACATCATGTTTGATTTTGCTTCTTACCATCGCGCAACGACCGTTGCCGATGCAACCAACCTGCTGGCTCAAAATCCGCAGGCCAAACTGCTCGCCGGTGGCACTGACGTACTGATTCAACTCCACCATCACAATGATCGCTATCGCCATATTGTTGATATCCACAATCTGGCGGAGCTTCAGGGAATTACGCTGGCGGAAGATGGTGCACTACGCATCGGCTCTGCAACGACATTTACCCAGCTCATTGAAGATCCTGTAACTCAACATCATCTCCCGGCATTATGCGCTGCGGCTTCGTCTATTGCCGGCCCGCAAATCCGTAACGTCGCTACCTACGGCGGAAATATTTGCAACGGCGCCACCAGCGCAGATTCAGCAACACCAACACTGATTTATGACGCGAAGCTGGAAATCCATTCACCGCGTGGGGTCCGTTTCGTCTCGATTAATGGTTTTCATACCGGACCAGGTAAGGTTTCCCTTGAGCATGATGAAATTCTGGTCGCGTTTCATTTTCCTCCGCAGCCAAAAGAACACGCAGGTAGCGCACATTATAAATATGCCATGCGCGATGCGATGGATATTTCAACAATCGGGTGTGCCGCTCACTGTCGATTGAACAACGGCTACTTCAGCGAGTTGCGTCTGGCATTTGGTGTTGCCGCACCAACGCCGATCCGCTGCCAACATGCCGAACAGGCTGCACAAAATGCGCCATTAAACCAGCAAACACTGGAGGCCATCTGCGAATCTGTCCTACAGGATGTCGCACCGCGTTCTTCATGGCGAGCAAGTAAAGAGTTCCGTCTGCATCTCATTCAGACGATGACCAAAAAAGTGATTAGCGAAGCCGTCGCTGCGGCGGGGGGAAAATTGCAATGAATCACAGCGAAAGTATTACTATTGAATGCATCATTAACGATATGCCTTTTCAGCTTCACGCCGCGCCAGGCATGCCGCTTTCGGAACTGCTCCGCGAACAAGGGCTGCTTAGTGTCAAACAAGGATGCTGCGTTGGTGAATGCGGTGCCTGTACGGTGCTGGTTGACGGAACCGCGATAGACAGCTGCTTATACCTGGCCGCTTGGGCTGAAGGAAAACAGATCCGCACACTGGAAGGCGAAGCGAAAGGCGGCAAACTTTCTCATGTACAACAGGCTTATGCGAAATCTGGCGCTGTACAGTGTGGTTTTTGTACGCCGGGGCTTATTATGGCCACGACGGCAATGCTGGCAAAACCTCGAGAGAAACCGTTAACCATTACGGAAATTCGCCGTGGTTTGGCTGGGAATCTGTGTCGTTGTACCGGATATCAAATGATTGTGAATACTGTCCTGGACTGCGAAGAAACGAAGTAATACGCAATCCGGCCTGAATTCAGGCCGGATTTATTGATGACTATGCGCTTAACAATTCATATTTCTTAATTTTACGATAAAGCGTGGCGATGCCAATTCCCAACTCATCAGCGACTTGCTTCTTACTGTTATGCCGTGAGAGCGCTTCGCGAATCATCTGCTTTTCCATCTCCTCCAGCGCTGTGCCGCCAGCATCATCAAGAGCCAAATGTGCCTCGCTGGCTTCTGGCATCTCACTTTGCTCCGTCGTACCGTTATTAACCAGATTTGGTGGTAGTAGCGTACTGTCGATGACTTCGCCCGAAGGAACGACGTTGACCAGATACTCCATCAAATTACTTAACTCTCGCAGGTTTCCTGGCCAACGATGCTTACGCAGTAACTCAACAACATCGGGAGCAATACCCGGGTAAACCGATCCCAGGCGACGGGTATGGAGATGTAAAAAGTAATGCACCAGCAGTTCAATATCTTCCTGACGCTCACGTAGCGGTGGCAGAGTGATAGGAATAACGTTAAGTCGGTAGAAAAGATCTTCGCGGAATTTACCTTCGGCTATGAACTGGGCCAGATTCTGGTTTGTTGCAGAAATGATGCGGATGTCGACCTGTATTGGGCTACTGGCGCCAATAGGCAGGATCTCGCGCGCTTCAATCGCCCGCAGCAGTTTTGCCTGAAGCATTAAAGGCATATCGCCAATTTCATCAAGAAACAGCGTTCCCGTGTTTGCTGCCTGAATCAGCCCTGTTTTACCGTTGGCAGAAGCGCCAGTAAATGCGCCTTTAACATAACCGAACAGCTCGCTCTCCAGAAGCTGCTCCGGAATCGCCGCGCAGTTGATAGCGATAAAGGGTTTGTTCCGTCGCCCACTCAACTTATGAATAGCACGGGCTACCACTTCTTTTCCGGTCCCACTTTCACCAACGACCATGACGCTGGAGGGGCTAGGTGCGATGCGGCTAATCAGCCGTTTTAATTGCCGCATAACACGGCACTCGCCAACCAATTGTTCAATATGCGGTTCATCAGATGCATTTGCCACGGAAAAACTGGTATGGGATTGGTGAAACGCCATTAAAAATAGCTGTCGTCCCTGAATGTTATGCAACTGACCAATTATCAATTCACTTTTATCATCCCACGAGACAATATGTTGCATATGTCCATGAGTAAAATTACTCTCAAATGTTAATGGCCTGAAACGAATAAGTTTCCCAACCATATTATTTTGCACAACGCCAAGTGTTTTTAATGCAGTCTGATTAACGAACTGAACACGATTTTCCTCATCAATAACTAATACACCTTGATCCATATTATCGATCATGGTAGCAAATATTTTACTGATGTTATCTCCCGGCCCCTGATCTTCCAGGAGTTTCGAGACAAAAATAGTCGATATATGGCGAACGTAATCTGAAAATTCGCGTAAATTATCACTGATATGTTCTTGTTGCTCATGAGTAACAGCAATCAAACTTATCACTCCGACACAACGATCCTGCAGAATAACGGGCGTCCCCAGGAATGCCTTCTCACGACAACTCTCTTTACTGTCGCAGCCTTCACAAAGGGGATCGAAGCGAGAATGTGTCACGACCTTTTCGGTTTTCGTTTCGAGGACATAGCGGAGCAAGCGTGAGTTGCCACTCAACTGGCGACCAAGAAATTTCCCATATGCGCCGGTTCCAGCGACGCGACACAAGTTTTCATCAACGATCTCAACCTCAAGCTGCAAAACGCTGGCTAGCATTCTGGCAAAACGCTGAATTGTTGGTTGAATTTGCATCAAAACTGACTGCGTATTAGCAAGCTCCATAGCTTTACCTTCCAGAATCACTTAAAAGTCGATCATTGAAGACGTTGATGGTTCACAGATCATAACGATATTAACTCAGGCAAAAATCGCTTTGCTAAAAACATAAGATTTTTATCACTTTCTAATGAAATTATGGAAGTGATATCACATTTCTATATCAATATGAGAATTACGGATGTGAGTTTATCAAACTGACGAGCTTTCACCTGTCCCTTTATCTTATTTCTGATACTTAGCAGCAAATAAATAACAGCATTAAAAAAGCCAAACGTTTTCGTATTTTCTTAACTTCCGTAGTATGGCGATAATTTGTGATCAATCCCACATATCCCCTGTCTGATTAGCATTTCGCGACCGCGTAGATAATTCTGGCATGTTTATTGTTAGTCACTGGTATAGCTGTGAAAACACCAATCACTTTGGCAAGTCACAGTGAAATAAACCACTTTGCCTGTCATTCCACTACCGGGACTTTATGATGAAAACTGTTAATGAGCTGATTAAGGATATCAATTCGCTGACCTCTCACCTGCACGAGAAAGATTTTTTGTTAACGTGGGAACAGACGCCAGATGAACTGAAACAAGTACTGGACGTTGCCGCAGCGTTAAAAGCACTGCGTGCCGAAAACATCTCTACCAAAGTCTTTAATAGTGGATTAGGTATTTCTGTATTCCGCGATAACTCCACCCGTACCCGTTTCTCTTATGCTTCCGCACTTAACCTGCTCGGCCTTGCACAGCAGGATCTCGATGAAGGTAAATCACAGATTGCGCACGGCGAAACTGTCCGTGAAACCGCTAATATGATCTCCTTCTGCGCTGACGCTATCGGTATTCGTGACGATATGTATCTGGGCGCGGGTAACGCCTATATGCGTGAAGTTGGCGCGGCCCTCGACGACGGCTACAAGCAAGGCGTACTGCCGCAGCGCCCGGCTTTAGTTAACCTGCAATGCGATATTGACCATCCGACTCAATCAATGGCTGACCTGGCATGGTTACGTGAACACTTTGGTTCGCTGGAAAACCTGAAAGGTAAAAAAATCGCCATGACCTGGGCCTACTCCCCAAGCTACGGCAAACCGCTGTCTGTACCACAAGGCATCATCGGTCTGATGACCCGCTTCGGTATGGATGTCACCCTTGCCCATCCCGAAGGTTACGACCTGATCCCGGATGTCGTTGAAGTCGCTAAAAACAATGCTAAAGCCTCCGGTGGCAGCTTCCGTCAGGTAACAAGCATGGAAGAAGCATTCAAAGACGCTGACATCGTTTATCCGAAGTCCTGGGCACCTTACAAAGTGATGGAAGAGCGTACTGAACTGCTGCGCGCTAACGATCACGAAGGACTGAAAGCGCTGGAAAAACAGTGTCTGGCACAGAACGCACAGCACAAAGACTGGCATTGTACTGAAGAGATGATGGAGCTGACCCGTGATGGCGAAGCCCTGTATATGCACTGCCTGCCAGCCGATATCAGCGGCGTATCCTGCAAAGAAGGAGAAGTCACTGAAGGCGTATTCGAAAAATACCGTATCGCGACCTACAAAGAAGCCAGCTGGAAGCCATACATCATCGCCGCGATGATCCTGTCCCGTAAATATTCCAAACCAGGCGCACTGCTCGAACAACTGCTTAAAGAAGCGCAAGAACGCGTGAAATAACCCCCTCGGGCCGATCGACAGGTCGGCTCTCTATTTCCAGAGGCCAAAAGGATAGGATATGTCCGTTTTCTCATTGAAGATTGATATCGCCGATAACAAATTTTTCAACGGCGAAACATCACCGCTCTTTTCGCAAAGCCAGGCAAAACTGGCGCGCCAGTTCCACCAGAAAATTGCTGGCTATCGCCCAACACCGCTTTGTGCGCTGGACGATCTCGCAAACCTTTTTGGTGTGAAGAAAATTCTCGTTAAGGACGAATCAAAACGATTCGGTCTGAACGCCTTCAAAATGCTCGGCGGTGCGTACGCCATCGCTCAATTATTGTGCGAAAAATATCATCTTGATATCGAAACGCTGTCATTCGAGCATCTGAAAAATGCCATCGGCGAAAAAATGACATTCGCTACAACGACCGACGGCAACCACGGGCGCGGTGTTGCCTGGGCAGCACAGCAACTCGGTCAGAACGCGGTAATTTACATGCCGAAAGGTTCCGCTCAGGAACGCGTTGACGCCATTCTGAACCTCGGAGCCGAGTGCATCGTCACTGATATGAACTATGACGATACCGTTCGCCTGACCATGCAACACGCGCAGCAACACGGCTGGGAAGTGGTGCAAGATACTGCCTGGGAAGGTTACACCAAAATCCCAACCTGGATCATGCAGGGCTACGCCACTCTGGCAGATGAAGCCGTCGAGCAAATGCGTGAACTGGGCGTAACACCAACTCACGTTCTGCTGCAAGCCGGTGTCGGCGCTATGGCCGGCGGCGTACTAGGTTATCTGGTGGATGTTTACACCCCGCAAAATCTGCACAGCATCATTGTTGAACCTGACAAAGCTGACTGTATTTATCGCTCCGGCGTCAAAGGTGACATCGTCAACGTTGGCGGCGATATGGCCACTATTATGGCGGGCCTGGCTTGCGGCGAACCTAACCCTCTGGGCTGGGAAATCTTACGTAACTGTGCCACCCAATTTATCTCCTGTCAGGACAGCGTTGCCGCATTAGGTATGCGCGTGCTGGGTAATCCGTACGGCAACGATCCACGCATCATTTCTGGTGAATCCGGCGCTGTCGGTTTGGGCATTCTCGCGGCTGTTCATTATCACCCGCAACGTCAAAGCCTGATGGAAAAACTGGCGCTGAACAAAGATGCCGTCGTCCTGGTTATCAGCACCGAAGGCGACACCGACGTGAAGCACTACCGCGAAGTTGTCTGGGAAGGCAAACACTCTGTAGCACCTTAATCACCCTATTGGAACAACTCCCCGCCAAACGGGGAGTAAAAAATCTGGAGAAAAATAATGGCTAAGAATATTCCATTCAAACTGATTCTTGAAAAAGCAAAAGATTACCAGGCAGACATGACTCGCTTCCTGCGCGATATGGTTGCTATTCCCAGTGAAAGCTGCGACGAAAAACGTGTAGTACATCGTATTAAAGAAGAGATGGAAAAAGTCGGCTTCGATAAAGTTGAAATCGATCCGATGGGTAACGTTCTCGGCTATATCGGCCACGGTCCGCGTCTGGTTGCGATGGACGCTCACATCGACACCGTAGGAATTGGTAACATCAAAAACTGGGAATTCGACCCGTACGAAGGCATGGAAACCGACGAGCTGATCGGTGGCCGTGGTACTTCCGACCAGGAAGGCGGCATGGCATCAATGGTTTATGCCGGTAAGATCATTAAAGACCTCGGTCTGGAAGATGAATACACCTTGCTCGTTACCGGTACGGTACAGGAAGAAGACTGCGACGGTCTGTGCTGGCAGTACATTATTGAACAATCCGGCATTCGCCCGGAATTTGTGGTCAGTACCGAACCAACCGACTGCCAGGTATATCGTGGTCAGCGCGGTCGTATGGAAATTCGCATTGATGTTCAGGGCGTTAGCTGCCATGGTTCAGCACCAGAACGCGGTGATAACGCCATTTTCAAAATGGGTCCGATTCTTGGCGAGTTACAAGAACTGTCCCAACGTCTGGGCTATGACGAATTCCTCGGCAAAGGTACTCTGACTGTTTCCGAAATTTTCTTCACCTCACCAAGTCGTTGCGCAGTAGCAGACAGCTGTGCCGTTTCCATCGACCGTCGCCTGACCTGGGGCGAAACCTGGGAAGGCGCGCTGGATGAAATCCGCGCCCTGCCTGCGGTACAGAAAGCCAATGCTGTCGTTTCTATGTACAACTACGACCGTCCGTCCTGGACTGGCCTGGTTTACCCAACCGAATGCTACTTCCCGACCTGGAAAGTGGAAGAAGATCATTTCACCGTTAAAACGCTGGTGAATGCCTACGAAGGTCTGTTTGGCAAAGCACCGGTCGTTGATAAGTGGACGTTCTCAACTAACGGCGTATCCATCATGGGCCGTCACGGCATTCCGGTCATCGGCTTTGGACCGGGTAAAGAACCTGAAGCACACGCGCCAAACGAAAAAACCTGGAAATCTCACCTGGTGACCTGTGCCGCTATGTACGCTGCAATCCCGTTAAGCTGGCTGGCAACAGAATAATTACTCTTCACCTATTTCCCTCCGGTTCGCCGGAGGGTTTTTTGGAGTTTGCTATGCGCGTATTGATCAAAAACGGCACTGTCGTTAACGCAGATGGACAAGCCAAACAGGACTTGCTGATTGAAAGCGGTATTGTCCGCCAGTTAGGCAAAGATATTTCGCCGCAACTCCCCTGTGAAGAAATTGATGCCACTGGCTGTTACGTTTTCCCTGGCGGCGTAGATGTCCATACACATTTCAATATTGATGTCGGCATCGCGCGCAGTTGTGATGATTTTTTTACCGGTACCCGCGCAGCCGCGTGTGGCGGTACAACAACCATTATTGATCATATGGGATTTGGCCCGAATGGCTGCCGATTACGCCATCAACTGGAAGTTTATCGTGGTTATGCCGCCCATAAAGCGGTCATCGACTACAGCTTCCACGGTGTTATCCAGCATATTAATCACGCCATCCTCGACGAAATTCCGATGATGGTCGAAGAAGGGCTGAGCAGTTTTAAACTCTATTTAACCTATCAATACAAACTCAACGATGATGAAGTCCTACAGGCATTACGCCGCCTGCATGAATCCGGCGCGCTGACCACTGTACACCCAGAAAATGACGCCGCAATCGCCAGTAAGCGAGCAGAGTTTATCGCCGCTGGGTTAACCGCGCCGCGCTACCACGCCTTGAGCCGACCTCTGGAATGCGAAGCCGAAGCCATCGCCAGAATGATTAACCTGGCACAAATCGCCGGTAACGCCCCGCTCTATATTGTGCACCTGTCTAACGGCTTAGGTCTGGATTATCTGCGCCTTGCTCGCGCGAATCACCAGCCAGTCTGGGTTGAAACCTGCCCGCAATATCTCCTGCTGGACGAACGCAGTTACGATACAGAAGATGGCATGAAGTTCATTCTTAGCCCACCGCTGCGCAACGTTCGCGAGCAGGACAAACTGTGGTGTGGTATCAGCGATGGTGCGATTGACGTGGTGGCGACCGATCACTGCACCTTCTCGATGGCCCAGCGCCAGCAAATTTCTAAAGGCGATTTCAGCCGCTGCCCAAATGGCTTGCCCGGTGTGGAAAATCGCATGCAGTTGCTGTTCTCCAGTGGCGTGATGACGGGACGTATCACACCGGAGCGTTTTGTTGAACTAACCAGTGCGATGCCCGCAAGGCTGTTTGGCCTGTGGCCACAAAAAGGATTATTAGCACCCGGCTCAGATGGTGACGTGGTGATTATCGACCCACGCCAGAGCCAACAAATTCAGCACCGCCATCTCCACGACAACGCCGACTACTCTCCCTGGGAGGGCTTTACCTGTCAGGGCGCAATTGTCAGAACCTTATCCCGTGGTGAAACGATTTTCTGTGACGGCACCTTTACAGGCAAAGCCGGACGGGGACGTTTCCTGCGACGCAAACCGTTTGTCCCTCCCGTGCTCTAACCACTGCCAGGGATCTATACACAATCAAGAATGATGAGTGAGGAAAAATGAGTAAGAAAATTGTTCTCGCCCTCGGCGGGAATGCGCTGGGCGACGATCTGGCCGGACAAATGAAAGCGGTAAAAATTACGTCTCAGGCAATTGTTGATTTAATTGCCCAGGGACATGAAGTTATCGTCACTCATGGTAATGGACCGCAGGTAGGCATGATTAACCAGGCATTCGAAGCCGCTGCAAAAACTGAAGCGCATTCACCGATGCTGCCAATGTCTGTCTGTGTTGCGTTGAGTCAGGGATATATTGGTTACGATCTTCAAAACGCCTTAAGAGAAGAACTGCTTTCTCGTGGCATTAATAAACCCGTTGCAACGCTGGTTACCCAGGTCGAAGTCGACGCTAACGATCCGGCCTTCCTCAACCCAACCAAACCGATCGGTTCGTTCTTTACCGAGCAGGAAGCAGAGCAACTGACAAAACAGGGCTATACCCTGAAAGAAGATGCGGGTCGCGGCTATCGTCGTGTCGTTGCTTCGCCTAAGCCGGTAGATATTGTTGAAAAAGAGACAGTTAAAGCGCTGGTAGATGCAGGACAGGTTGTGATCACCGTTGGCGGTGGCGGTATTCCTGTGATTCGAGAAGGTAACCATCTGCGCGGCGCCAGTGCGGTTATCGATAAAGACTGGGCCAGCGCCCGTTTAGCAGAAATGATCGATGCCGATATGCTGATCATTCTGACTGCTGTAGAAAAAGTGGCGATTAACTTCGGTAAAGAGAATGAGCAGTGGCTCGATCGCCTGTCATTGGCCGATGCAGAACGCTTTATCGAAGAAGGGCATTTTGCAAAAGGTTCTATGCTGCCGAAAGTGGAAGCCGCCGCATCATTTGCCCGCTCTCGCGCAGGTCGCGAAGCACTGATTACCGTGTTGAGCAAAGCGAAAGAAGGGATTGAAGGAAAAACCGGAACGGTGATTTCTCAGTAATTTATTGGCCGGGTGGCGATGCCATTCGGCCAAAGATTGTTAACAAAGTGCGCGTTATTGATGCCGGATGCGGCGTGAACGCCTTACTCAGTCTATAAAACATCTAATATTCAATTAATTGCAAAGCACTTGTAGGCCTGATAAGCGCAGCGCATCAGGCAATTTAGCGTTTATCATCAGTCTCAAGGCCGGGCGGTAATACCATCCGGCCATTTTCATTTAAGCTACTTCCAGCACTTCTTTCGTCGCTTTAACGCCCTGATGCATCAACATCATTAACGCCTCAAGTACGCCACCACCAATCGCTCGGGCTTTGTCAGAAACGCTGGTGAAATCAGCCGTTTCACCACGAGGATCGATATCACCGATTTTAAAGCCACCGACCACCGCCAGCCCGTCATTAAGTAAACCACGCACCATTCCCGTCAGCGGCGCTTTTATTTCATGCTCGCCAATCCAGGCAATAACATCGCCCTCTTGTACCAGATCGCCTAACTTCACGTTGGAACGCATGATACCTGCCGCCGGAGCGCGAATAACTCGCCGGGTGGTATGCCCCATAATATTGCCAGGAACGCCAGTGTTCTCCTGTGCGCAACCAGAGTAAATAACCTGTCCCAACCAATGCCCACGATTTGTTTCAATCACCGCATGGCAATCTTTTCCTGCGGTAAAACCCGGCCCAAGCGCAATTGTCACCGGAGCCATATCCATACGCGTACCTAAATTCTGTTTCGCCAGAATAGCGTCCACCACACAAAGTGGTTTCAGCTCATCAAGCAGTAAACAGTCGGGGTCTACCATCACGGGAATAAACCCGCGTTCAGTCAGTTTCATCGCCTCTGCAGAGCTGGTTGCCAGTCGGGCGGTGACGCCTTCAACCGTCATTTCGTCATCGAACACGGCCTGGGCAAACGCCACGGTACAACGAATCACCGTCGGTTTTTCCACTTCCAGCATGATCACTTTAAAACCCGCATGATACAGACGCAGCGCCACACCACTGGCGATATCCCCCGCACCGCGAATCACCACCAGCTGGTGTCCGGAAGGATGAGAAGGTTTCATCATCAGCCCACCCGGCGCGTTATTTTTCACCTGTAATATTTCTGCCAGAACGCTGATAGCGATCTCCTGCGGCGTTTCCGCACCTATGTTGTAACCAACGGGCGCATGTAAACGGGCAATATGTTCTTCAGCCACGCCTTTCTCACGCAATTGACGCAAGAAAAGCTGAACCTTGCGGCGACTGGCCAGTAAACCCAGCCATGCAATGGGTTGTTCAATGAGTTTATCGAGGGCTTCACGATCCTGATTATTCGTGGCAATCAGGACAAAATTATCAGGGCGAATCTCAAGTGCTTCCACTGCCGCGCCAAACGACTCAGCATGAACAAGCGCAGTTGATGGCGGGAAAAGTTCAGGATTCAGGCTTTCGCGATAAATATCGGCAACAGCAATATCAAACCCCAGCAGTGCTGCGCTTTGGGCTATCGCCCGGTTAACATGCCCCGCGCCGATCAACACCAGCCGGGGTCGCATACCATGTACGCTGATAAACACTGACATTGCGCCTCCGCAATCTGACCCGACGGCATCCGCGCCGTTACGCGCCATGCGTCCATGGAATAATCGCGGCTTACGTTCCTGCAATGCCTGTAGTGACTCTTCAATCACCTTCCGCTCAACCATTCCGCCACCAATTGTGCCGACGATTGAACCATCGGCGCGCACTAACATTTGTGCAGAATGGCGGGGAGTAGAGCCTCGGCTATCTACAATTTGCGCCATCGCAAACGGACAATTTTGCTCTTCGAGTTTTGCAGCCTCTGTGAAAATATTCATACCAACCTCAATGGATATCCTTTCAGTAACCCGCAATATCCGGGCCGCTAATTCACAAATCTGCGCGCGATTGCAGGATGTTCTTGTATATCGCCCAGCCAGATTGCCTCTATGTCATGTTGTTGCAGCGGTTGAAGTAGCTCGTTTTGCGCAATCGCATTCTCACATTGAGAAAAACGGTTAATGAACCAGACTCGCCGACATCCTTGCGGTACGTTTTTAAACGCGCCCTGCGGGTGACGAACCAGCGCAATGAGATCGCTCAGTTGCAAGGTCGTCCCTGACGTCAGCCCAGTAATATCGGCAAACTGCGACCAGCGATGGACATTTTCCGCACCAACTTTCGCGCCCAAAACATGCCCGCCCATCACAGCAATCACGCAGCAACTGCTTTTCGGTATGCAAGGTTCGTGCTCACCCGGCGCTTTTAATGGCATTCCACGTGAGCCATCTGCCTCAATGAGAATCACGTCACATTCTGGTCGTTGCGCCAGTGCATCAATCGCTTCTGGCGTAAATCCCTGCACTTTTCCCTGGTTCGCTTTCCAGCGGTGAAAACAAAATGAAATGGGGGATGTAAGAGACGCATGAGGAAGCATGGCGGGATCACGGCAGAAAACCACGGGCCAGTGTAAATCTGGCATAAACATATGTGTGGTCGTAGTGATCAACACGCGCCTACCGATGGACTGAAATAACTGCGCCAGCCAAAAAAGCAGACTGGTTTTCCCCCCGGCGCCAACAACAGAAATCACAGTGGGGTGTTTCTGCGCGCCTAAATCAATGAATAACGCCGATGGGTCAATTATACTTTTCACGAGTCTTCATGGACCTCTCTGGGGTAAGTACGCATTAATCAGGGAGTAACACATTTCCAGGCGTTATTAGCCCATATAATAATGGAACCACTATGTCAGCCATCGACTGTATAATTACCGCGGCCGGATTATCATCAAGAATGGGGCAATGGAAAATGATGTTACCCTGGCAACAGGGAACAATTCTTGACGCGAGTATCAAAAATGCGTTGCAGTTTTGTAGCCGAATTATTTTAGTCACTGGTTATCGCGGCAATGAACTGCATAATCGCTACGCTAGCCATAGCAACATTACTATTATCTACAATCCAGATTATGCGCAGGGGTTACTGACTTCGGTAAAAGCCGCAGCGCCAGCGGTACAAACAGAACATTGTTTTCTCACTCATGGTGATATGCCAACCATCAACAGAGATATCTTCCTAAAAATCTGGAAGTTACGAAACAACGGAGCCATACTCCCGCTCCATCATGGTACGCCTGGCCATCCGATTTTAGTGTCAAAATCCTGCCTGATGCAGGCGGTCAAACAACCTAATGTTACCCATATGCGCCAGGCATTACTCATGGGCGAACATTATTTCGTCGAAATGGAAAATGAAGAAATAATTTTAGATATTGATACTCCAAATGACTTTATTAATGCGCAAAAAAAGTATACTAAAATTTAGAAAAGCCAGTTAAACGATTGCGTTCAAATATTAAATCCACTCAGTACGTCTTTATCATAATGATACAGAATCACTGATTTTGAGAAATGAGAAAAAGTGATAAAACTCCTGACAACAATAATACCCAGGAGTGATTTTAATTCTCATTTGACACCTGTGAGATCATTCACAAAAGTCCCTTAAGTTTCGAGGCGCTTCACATTTTTTTATATTTCCTGGCGAACATGGCAAGAGTGGTGTGATTGTTGCTCTATCCCCCTAAACCACCGGATTTCTCAATACCGGTCACTCAATGATATCTGTGTAAGCTAAGGAGAGGGTTATGGGGGATATTATGCGTCCCATTCCGTTTGAGGAACTTTTGACGCGCATATTTGATGAATACCAACAACAACGCTCAATCTTTGGTATTCCCGAGCAACAGTTTTACTCACCCGCAAAAGGTAAATCTGTCGGTGTTTTCGGTGAAACCTGTGCGACACCAATCGGCCCCGCCGCAGGTCCGCACACGCAACTCGCACAAAACATCGTCACGTCCTGGCTGACTGGCGGACGCTTCATCGAACTTAAAACAGTACAAATCCTCGATCGTCTGGAGCTGGAAAAGCCCTGTATCGACGCCGAAGACGAGTGTTTTAACACCGAATGGTCCACCGAATTTACCCTGCTTAAAGCGTGGGATGAATACCTCAAAGCCTGGTTCGCCCTGCATCTTCTCGAAGCGATGTTCCAGCCGTCCGAGTCCGGTAAATCATTCATCTTTAATATGAGCGTCGGTTACAACCTCGAAGGCATTAAACAACCACCCATGCAGCAGTTCATCGATAATATGATGGACGCATCTACACATCCGAAGTTTGCACAATACCGCGATACGCTTCATAAACTACTCCAGGATGACGCATTTTTAGCCCGCCACGGTTTGCAGGAAAAACGTGAAAGCTTGCAGGCCTTATCGGCACGTATCCCCACCACGCATGGTACAAGGCGTTACCCTCTCCACGATGCACGGCTGCCCTCCACATGAAATCGAAGCCATTTGCCGTTACATGCTGGAAGAAAAAGAGCTCAATACCTTCGTGAAACTCAACCCGACTTTATTGGGTTACGCGCGAGTGCGCGAGATTCTCGATAGCTGTGGTTTCGATTACATTGGCTTAAAAGAAGAGTCATTTGATCACGATCTCAAGCTAACCCAGGCGCTGGAAATGCTGGAACGCCTGATGGCGCTGGCGAAAGAAAAATCGCTCGGCTTTGGCGTCAAACTGACTAACACCCTCGGCACCATCAACAATAAAGGCGCACTGCCTGGCGAAGAGATGTATATGTCCGGGCGTGCGCTGTTCCCGCTCTCCATCAATGTCGCAGCAGTTCTTTCCCGCGCCTTTGACGGCAAACTGCCCATCTCTTATTCCGGTGGCGCCAGCCAGTTAACTATCCGTGATATTTTCGATACGGGTATTCGCCCGATAACCATGGCAACTGACCTGCTGAAACCTGGTGGCTATCTGCGCTTAAGCGCTTGCATGCGCGAACTGGAAGGGTCAGACGCCTGGGAGCTTAACCGTGTTGACGTCGAACGGCTGAACAGGCTGGCAGCAGATGCGCTAACTATGGAATACACCCAGAAACACTGGAAGCCAGAAGAGCGTATTGAAGTGGCAGAAGACCTGCCACTGACCGACTGCTACGTTGCCCCCTGTGTTACTGCTTGTGCCATCAAACAGGATATTCCGGAATATATTCGCCTGCTGGGCGAACATCGCTATGCCGACGCGCTGGAACTTATCTACCAACGCAACGCCCTGCCCGCGATTACCGGCCATATTTGCGATCACCAGTGCCAGTACAACTGTACTCGTCTGGATTACGACAGTGCGTTGAATATCCGCGAACTGAAAAAAGTCGCCCTGGAAAAAGGCTGGGATGAATATAAGCAACGCTGGCACAAACCAGCCGGTTCTGGTTCTCGTCATCCGGTTGCTGTAATTGGCGCCGGTCCGGCGGGTCTGGCTGCAGGTTACTTCCTTGCCAGAGCAGGCCATCCGGTCACGCTGTTTGAACGCGAAGCTAACGCGGGCGGCGTGGTGAAAAATATTATTCCTCAGTTCCGTATCCCGGCTGAGTTAATTCAGCACGATATCGATTTTGTTGCCGATCACGGCGTGAAATTTGAGTACGGTTGCTCGCCGGACCTGACCGTCGAACAATTAAAAAATCAGGGCTTCCACTACGTTCTGATTGCCACAGGTACTGATAAAAATAGCGGTGTGAAACTGGCGGGCGACAACCAGAATGTCTGGAAATCTCTCCCCTTCCTGCGCGAGTACAACAAGGGTACTGCGCTCAAGCTTGGCAAACATGTGGTGGTTGTCGGGGCGGGTAACACCGCAATGGACTGCGCCCGTGCGGCATTACGCGTGCCTGGCGTTGAAAAAGCAACCGTCGTTTACCGTCGTTCACTGCAAGAGATGCCAGCATGGCGCGAAGAGTATGAAGAAGCACTGCACGATGGCGTGGAGTTCCGTTTCCTGAACAATCCTGAACGTTTCGATGCTGATGGCACCTTAACGTTGCGCGTCATGTCACTTGGCGAACCTGATGAGAAAGGTCGCCGCCGCCCGGTAGAAACCAACGAAACGGTAACACTGCACGTAGACAGTTTGATTACCGCCATTGGCGAACAACAGGATACTGAAGCCCTGAATACGATGGGCGTGCCGCTGGACAACAACGGCTGGCCAGACGTCGACCATAACGGTGAAACCCGCCTGACTAATGTCTTTATGATCGGTGACGTACAGCGCGGACCTTCCTCCATTGTCGCGGCTGTCGGCACAGCTCGTCGGGCATCGGATGCCATTCTTAGCCGGGAAAATATCCGTTCACACCAAAGCGATAAATACTGGAACAACGTCAACCCGACGGAAATCTACCAACGCAAAGGCGATATCTCTGTCACCCAGGTCGACAGCGATGATCGTGACGCGTTTGTCGCTCAGGAAGCCGCACGTTGTCTTGAATGTAACTACGTTTGCAGCAAGTGTGTGGATGTCTGCCCGAACCGCGCCAACGTGTCAATTGCGGTCCCTGGATTCCAGAACCGTTTCCAGACACTGCACCTGGACGCCTACTGCAACGAATGCGGCAACTGCGCCCAGTTCTGTCCGTGGAACGGTAAACCGTACAAAGACAAAATCACCGTCTTTAGTCTGTCGCAAGACTTTGATAACAGCAGCAACCCAGGCTTCCTGGTAGAAGATTGCCGAGTACGCGTGCGTCTGAATAACCAAAGCTGGGTGTTAAACATCGACAGCGAAGGTCAGTTCAACAACGTACCGCCAGAGCTGAACGATATGTGCCGCATCATTAGCCATGTCCACCAGCATCATCATTATCTGCTGGGCCGCGTGGAGGTGTAATCATGTTGATTCTGAAGAATGTCACCGCAGTACAGCTACACCCGGCGAAAGTGCAGGAAGGCGTCGATATCGCTATCGAAAATGATGTGATTATCGCTATCGGCAACGCCCTGACACACCGCTACCCTGAAGCCAACTACAAAGAGATGCATGGTCGGATTGTAATGCCGGGGATTGTCTGCTCGCACAACCATTTTTACTCGGGGCTTTCCCGCGGAATTATGGCGAACATCGCCCCCTGCCCGGACTTCATCTCGACGCTGAAAAACCTGTGGTGGCGGCTCGATCGCGCCCTTGATGAAGAATCTCTCTACTACAGCGGACTGATTTGTTCACTGGAAGCAATCAAGAGTGGATGTACATCGGTTATCGATCACCATGCTTCTCCGGCGTATATCGGCGGGTCGCTCTCAACGCTGCGCAACGCATTTTTAAAAGTTGGCCTGCGCGCGATGACCTGTTTTGAAACCACTGACCGTAACAACGGCATTAAAGAGTTACAGGAAGGGGTAGAAGAAAATATCCGCTTCACCCGTCAGATTGATGATGCGAAGAAAGCGGAAACCGAGCCGTATCTGGTGGAAGCGCATATCGGCGCTCACGCTCCGTTTACCGTGCCAGATGCTGGGCTGGAAATGCTGCGCGAAGCAGTGAAAGCTACCGGGCGAGGTTTACACATTCACGCCGCTGAAGACCTTTACGACGTTTCTCACAGTCACCACTGGTACGGCAAAGACCTGCTGGTACGGTTGGCAGAATACGATCTCATCGACAGCAAAACGCTGGTTGCTCACGGACTTTATTTGTCGAAAGAAGATATTGCTCTGCTCAATCAGCGCGATGCGTTCCTGGTGCATAACGCCCGTTCCAACATGAACAACCATGTCGGCTACAACCATCACCTTAGCGATATCCGCAATCTGGCATTGGGAACCGACGGCATTGGTTCAGACATGTTTGAAGAGATGAAATTTGCCTTCTTTAAACATCGCGATGCGGGTGGTCCGCTATGGCCTGACAGTTTTGCCAAAGCCCTGACTAACGGCAACGAACTGATAAGCCGCAACTTTGGCGCAAAATTTGGCCTCCTGGAAGTCGGTTATAAAGCAGATTTAACCATTTGCGATTACAACTCGCCGACGCCGCTGCTGGCAGAAAATATCGCCGGACATATCGCCTTTGGTATGGGGTCAGGCAGCGTTCACAGCGTGATGGTCAACGGCGTGATGGTCTATGAAGATCGTCAGTTTAACTTCGATTGCGATTCCATTTATGCGCAAGCCAGAAAAGCCGCTGCCAGTATGTGGCGTCGTATGGATGCATTGGCATAAATGACAAAAACCCTCTTCCTTCCGGGAAGAGGGTTAAATAAGGAAAGAAGATGATTGAACAATTTTTCAGGCCCGACTCTGTCGAACAGGCGCTGGAACTGAAGCGCCGCTACCAGGATGAAGCCGTCTGGTTTGCCGGCGGCAGCAAACTTAACGCCACGCCAACCCGCACCGATAAAAAGATTGCCATTTCCTTACAGGATCTGGAACTGGACTGGGTTGACTGGGATAACGGCGCACTGCGTATTGGTGCAATGTCTCGCTTACAGCCACTGCGTGATGCGCGCTTTATTCCTGCGGCACTGCGCGAAGCACTCGGTTTTGTTTACTCTCGCCATGTTCGTAATCAGTCGACTATTGGTGGCGAAATCGCCGCCCAGCAGGAAGAATCGGTGTTGCTTCCCGTTCTGCTGGCTCTGGATGCTGAACTGGTTTTTGGCAATGGTGAAACACTGCCCATCGAAGAGTACCTGGCCTGCCCATGCGATCGCCTGCTAACCGAAATCATCATTAAAGATCCGTACCGCACCTGTGCGACTCGCAAAATTAGCCGTTCCCAGGCTGGATTAACGGTAGTGACCGCAGCCGTAGCGTTAACCGACCACGACGGTATGCGAATTGCGCTGGATGGCGTCACCAGTAAAGCACTGCGTCTGCACGATGTCGAAAAACAAAATCTGGAAGGCTATGCACTTGAACAGGCTGTCGCCAACGCCATTTTCCCGCAGGAAGATTTGCGGGGCAGCGTAGCCTATAAACGCTATATCACGGGAGTTCTGGTAGCCGACCTGTATGCCGACTGCCAACAGGCTGGGGAGGAAGCCGTATGAATATCCACTTTACTTTAAATGGCGCGCCCCAGGAGCTAAAAGCCAATCCTGGTGAGAACGTGCAAAAGCTGTTGTTTGGCATGGGTATGCACTCTGTGCGCAACAGTGATGATGGCTTCGGTTTTGCCGGTTCTGACGCGATTCTTTTTAACGGTAATATCCTTAACGCCTCCCTGTTGATAGCAGCACAGTTAGAAAACGCAGACATTCTCACCACTGAATCCTTAGGCAAATGGAATGAATTAAGTCTGGTTCAACAGGCAATGGTTGATGTCGGCGTGGTGCAGTCCGGTTATAACGATCCGGCTGCGGCTCTGATTATCACCGATCTTCTCGATCGCATCGCCACACCAACCCGCGAAGAGATCGACGACGCGCTTTCTGGCCTGTTCAGCCGCGATGCTGGCTGGCAGCAATACTACCAGGTCATTGAACTGGCGGTTGCACGTAAAAATAACCCACAGGCTACGATTGATATCGCCCCAACTTTCCGCGATGACCTTGAAGTTATTGGTAAACATTACCCAAAAACCGACGCTGCCAAAATGGTGCAGGCGAAACCCTGCTATGTTGAAGACCGCGTAACCGCTGACGCCTGCGTCATTAAAATGTTACGTAGCCCACACGCTCACGCACTGATTACTCATCTGGATGTCAGTAAAGCCGAGGCTTTACCGGGCGTTGTTCACGTTATTACTCACCTGAATTGCCCGGATATCTACTACACACCTGGTGGTCAGAGCGCACCGGAACCATCACCGCTTGACCGCCGTATGTTCGGCAAGAAAATGCGTCACGTCGGCGATCGCGTGGCTGCGGTCGTCGCTGAAAGTGAAGAAATTGCGCTCGAAGCACTGAAGCTCATCGACGTTGAATATGAGGTGCTTAAGCCAGTAATGTCGATTGACGAGGCAATGGCGGAAGATGCGCCTGTCGTACACGATGAACCGGTGGTGTATGTTGCTGGTGCGCCAGATACTCTGGAAGACGATAACAGCCATGCAGCCCAGCGCGGCGAGCATATGATCATCAACTTCCCTATCGGTTCTCGCCCTCGCAAAAATATCGCCGCCAGTATTCATGGTCATATTGGTGATATGGACAAAGGCTTTGCCGACGCCGATGTGATCATTGAACGAACCTATAATTCAACTCAGGCGCAGCAGTGCCCTACTGAAACACACATCTGCTTTACCCGCATGGACGGCGATCGTCTGGTTATCCACGCGTCCACTCAAGTACCGTGGCACCTGCGTCGCCAGGTTGCGCGTCTCGTGGGCATGAAACAGCATAAGGTTCATGTCATTAAAGAACGCGTAGGCGGCGGTTTTGGGTCTAAACAGGACATCCTGCTGGAAGAAGTGTGCGCCTGGGCAACCTGCGTGACCGGACGTCCGGTACTGTTCCGCTACACCCGTGAAGAAGAGTTTATTGCTAACACCTCTCGTCACGTCGCGAAAGTTACCGTCAAACTGGGGGCCAAAAAAGGATGGTCGCCTGACGGCAGTGAAGATGGATTTCCGCGCCAACACAGGCCCTTACGGCAACCACTCACTCACCGTACCGTGTAACGGACCGGCGCTGTCGCTGCCGTTATATCCGTGCGATAACGTTGATTTCCAGGTCACCACCTACTACAGCAACATCTGCCCAAATGGTGCTTATCAGGGTTATGGCGCACCGAAAGGTAACTTCGCTATCACTATGGCATTAGCAGAACTGGCTGAACAGTTGCAGATCGACCAGCTGGAAATTATCGAACGTAACCGGGTACACGAAGGGCAAGAGCTGAAGATTCTCGGCGCAATTGGCGAAGGTAAAGCGCCAACCTCCGTTCCTTCTGCTGCCAGTTGCGCACTGGAAGAGATCCTGCGTCAGGGGCGTGAGATGATCCAATGGTCTTCACCTAAAGCGCAGGAAGGTGACTGGTGCGTGGGTCGTGGCGTCGCCATTATTATGCAGAAATCAGGTATCCCTGATATCGATCAGGCTAACTGCATGATCAAACTGGAATCAGACGGTACATTTATCGTCCATTCTGGTGGTGCCGACATCGGTACGGGTCTGGATACTGTAGTCACTAAACTGGCGGCCGAAGTGCTGCATTGTCCACCGCAGGACGTGCATGTTATCTCCGGTGATACCGATCATGCGTTGTTTGATAAAGGCGCGTATGCCTCGTCCGGCACTTGCTTCTCAGGCAACGCCGCACGTATGGCAGCGGAAAATTTACGCGAGAAAATCCTTTTCCACGGCGCGCAAATGTTGGGTGAGCCATTGGAAGATGTTCAACTGGCAACGCCGGGCGTTGTGCGCGGCAAGAAAGGTGAAGTCAGTTTCGGGGATATTGCCCATAAAGGCGAAACCGGTACTGGCTTTGGTTCACTGGTGGGAACAGCCAGTTACATCACGCCTGATTTCGCCTTCCCGTATGGGGCAAACTTCGCTGAAGTGGCCGTCAATACACGTACCGGTGAAATCCGCCTGGATAAATTCTACGCCTTGCTGGATTGCGGTACTCCGGTCAACCCGGAGTTAGCGTTGGGGCAGATCTACGGCGCTACCCTCCGAGCTATCGGCCATAGCATGAGCGAAGAGATCATTTATGACGCCAAAGGACACCCATTAACGCGTGATTTACGCAGCTATGGCGCGCCGAAAATTGGCGACATTCCGCGTGATTTCCGCGCTGTGCTGGTGCCGAGTGACGATAAAGTCGGCCCATTCGGGGCGAAATCAATCTCGGAGATCGGCGTGAACGGTGCAGCACCGGCAATTGCTACCGCAATTCACGATGCTTGCGGCATTTGGTTACGCGAATGGCATTTCACACCGGAGAAAATACTCACCGCACTGAAAAAAATATAAATAATAAATGGCCGCTTCGGCGGCCAGTTTCCCTTGTATTAAAGATAACTAATTAGTAACTGCGAAAATGAGATAAGCCGTTCTCAAGGCGTCCTGCGCCCCAAATTCGTGGGAATTTATTTTACTGATTCAGATGATCAAATTTACTTTATAAAGGAGTGAAGGGATGTCTGATATAAACCATGCAGGCTCTGACCTTATATTTGAACTGGAGGATCGCCCTCCTTTTCATCAGGCTATCGTTGGTGCCATTACTCATCTATTGGCAATTTTCGTCCCAATGGTAACACCCGCGCTAATTGTGGGGGCGGCCTTACAACTTTCCGCAGAAACCACTGCCTACCTGGTTTCTATGGCGATGATCGCTTCTGGTATTGGTACCTGGTTGCAAGTAAATCGCTATGGAATTATAGGTTCAGGTTTACTCTCTATTCAGTCAGTCAATTTTTCATTTGTGACAGTCATGATTGCGCTGGGTAGCAGCATGAAAAGCGACGGTTTTCATGAAGAGTTAATCATGTCGTCGCTCCTCGGCGTCTCCTTCGTTGGTGCCTTTCTGGTGGTCGGAGCCTCTTTTATTCTTCCTTATTTACGCAGAGTAATTACTCCCACTGTCAGTGGTATTGTTGTACTGATGATCGGCTTAAGCCTGATTAAAGTTGGCATTATTGATTTTGGCGGTGGTTTTGCCGCCAAGAGCAGTGGCACGTTCGGCAACTACGAGCACCTTGGCGTTGGTTTACTGGTGCTGATTGTGGTTATTGGCTTTAACTGTTGTCGCAGTCCGCTACTACGTATGGGCGGAATCGCCATTGGCTTGTGCGTGGGTTATGCGGTTTCATTATGCCTTGGCATGGTGGACTTCAGTAGTTTACGCAATCTCCCCCTCATTACTATTCCCCATCCTTTCAAATACGGATTTAATTTCAACCTCCATCAGTTCCTGGTGGTCGGCACCATTTATCTGCTTAGTGTACTGGAAGCTGTAGGGGATATCACCGCCACAGCAATGGTTTCCCGCCGCCCTATCCAGGGAGAAGAATATCAGTCACGCCTGAAAGGCGGCGTGCTGGCAGATGGTCTGGTTTCGGTTATCGCCTCCGCCGTCGGCTCACTACCATTAACCACGTTTGCACAAAATAACGGTGTTATTCAGATGACCGGTGTCGCCTCACGTTATGTCGGGCGAACCATCGCGGTAATGCTGGTTATCCTCGGATTATTTCCGGTGATCGGTGGCTTCTTCACCACTATTCCCTCGGCAGTTCTGGGTGGTGCAATGACGTTGATGTTTTCCATGATTGCCATTGCGGGTATCCGCATCATTATTACCAACGGATTAAAGCGCCGTGAAACACTTATTGTCGCCACTTCTTTAGGTTTAGGACTTGGTGTTTCTTATGACCCCGAAATTTTTTAAAATATTGCCCGCCTCAATATATGTATTAGTTGAAAATCCTATTTGTGCCGGAGGCCTAACTGCGATTTTATTAAATATTATCCTCCCTGGTGGCTACCGACAGGAAAACGTTCTGCCGGGTATTACCTCTGCGGAAGAGATGGATTAACAGTAAAGGAGTCAATGATGTCAGGGGAACACACGTTAAAAGCAGTACGAGGCAGTTTTATTGATGTCATCCGTACTGTCGATAATCCAGAAGAGATAGCTTCTGCGCTGCGATTTATTGAGGATGGTTTATTACTCATTAAACAGGGGAAAGTGGAATGGTTTGGTGAATGGGAACAGGGCAAGCATCAAATCCCGGACACCATTCGCGTCCGTGATTATCGCGGCAAACTGATAGTACCGGGCTTTGTCGATACGCATATCCATTATCCGCAGAGTGAAATGGTCGGTGCCTATGGCGAGCAGTTACTGGAATGGCTGAATAAACACACCTTCCCTACTGAGCGCCGTTATGAGGATTTAGAGTACGCCCGCGAAATGTCGGCGTTCTTTATCAAGCAGCTTTTACGTAACGGAACCACCACGGCGCTGGTGTTTGGTACCGTCCATCCGCAATCCGTTGATGCGCTGTTTGAAGCCGCCAGTCATATCAATATGCGCATGATTGCCGGTAAGGTGATGATGGACCGCAACGCACCGGATTATCTGCTCGATACTGCCGAAAGCAGCTATCACCAAAGCAAAGAACTGATCGAACGCTGGCACAAAAATGGTCGTCTGTTATATGCCATTACGCCACGCTTCGCCCCAACATCTTCACCTGAACAGATGGCGATGGCGCAACGCCTGAAAGAAGAGTATCCAGATACGTGGGTACATACCCATCTCTGTGAAAACAAAGATGAAATTGCCTGGGTGAAATCACTCTATCCTGAACATGATGGTTATCTGGATGTTTACCACCAGTACGGCCTGACAGGAAAAAACTGCGTCTTTGCTCACTGCGTCCATCTCGAAGAAAAAGAGTGGGATCGTCTTAGTGAAACCAAATCCAGCATCGCTTTCTGCCCAACCTCCAACCTTTACCTCGGCAGCGGCTTATTCAACTTGAAAAAAGCATGGCAGAAGAAAGTCAAAGTGGGCATGGGAACGGATATCGGTGCCGGAACAACTTTCAACATGCTGCAAACGCTGAACGAAGCCTACAAAGTGTTGCAATTACAAGGCTATCGCCTCTCGGCATATGAAGCGTTTTACCTGGCCACGCTCGGCGGAGCGAAATCTCTGGGCCTTGACGATTTGATTGGCAACTTTTTACCTGGCAAAGAGGCTGATTTCGTGGTGATGGAACCCACCGCCACGCCGCTACAGCAGCTGCGCTATGACAACTCTGTTTCTTTAGTCGACAAATTGTTCGTGATGATGACGTTGGGCGATGACCGTTCGATCTACCGCACCTACGTTGATGGTCGTCTGGTGTACGAACGCAACTAATAATAAAACCTTAAACATCCTCGTGAGGACATCATTATGTCTGGAGACATCCTACAAACACCGGACGCACCAAAGCCACAGGGCGCGCTGGATAGCTATTTTAAGATTACCGCTCGTGGCAGTACCGTTCGCCAGGAAGTTCTGGCAGGCTTAACCACATTTCTGGCGATGGTTTACTCCGTTATTGTCGTACCGGGAATGCTGGGTAAAGCAGGCTTTCCTCCCGCCGCGGTGTTTGTCGCCACCTGTCTGGTTGCGGGCTTCGGTTCCTTGCTGATGGGATTGTGGGCCAATTTGCCAATGGCGATCGGCTGCGCCATCTCCTTGACGGCATTTACCGCATTCAGTCTGGTACTCGGG
Organism: Escherichia sp. E2661; assembly: GCF_004745185.1. Classification (NCBI taxonomy): domain Bacteria; kingdom Pseudomonadati; phylum Pseudomonadota; class Gammaproteobacteria; order Enterobacterales; family Enterobacteriaceae; genus Escherichia; species Escherichia sp. E2661. The sequence goes on along the minus strand of NZ_PDIG01000028.1, from coordinate 6,402 downwards.
CAACAAATTAGCGTTCCCGTCGTGCTGGGCGCGGTCTTCCTGATGGGCCTCATCTTCACCGCCATCTCCGTAACCGGTATACGAACCTGGATCTTACGCAATTTACCGATGGGTATTGCCCACGGAACAGGCATTGGTATCGGCCTGTTCCTGCTGCTGATTGCAGCTAACGGCGTTGGTATGGTTATCAAAAACCCGATTGAAGGTTTACCGGTAGCGCTCGGGGCATTTACCTCTTTCCCTGTGATGATGAGCTTGCTGGGATTAGCGGTAATTTTTGGTCTGGAGAAGTGCCGCGTACCAGGAGGGATCTTACTGGTAATTATCGCCATCTCGATAATCGGCTTAATCTTTGATCCCGCGGTGGAATACCACGGTCTGGTGGCGATGCCGAGCCTGACAGGAGAAGATGGTAAGTCGCTAATTTTCAGCCTCGACATTATGGGTGCACTCCAGCCAACCGTTCTCCCGAGTGTACTGGCACTGGTGATGACCGCCGTATTTGATGCCACCGGCACCATCCGCGCAGTAGCCGGTCAGGCGAATCTCCTGGATAAAGACAACCAGATAATCAACGGTGGTAAAGCCCTGACCAGCGATTCCGTCAGCTCGATATTTTCTGGGCTGGTGGGTGCTGCACCTGCGGCGGTCTATATCGAATCTGCCGCAGGAACCGCAGCGGGTGGCAAAACAGGTCTGACAGCGACGATTGTTGGCTTACTGTTCCTGTTGATTCTGTTTTTATCACCGTTATCGTTTCTGATCCCCGGTTATGCCACAGCTCCCGCACTGATGTACGTGGGTCTGCTGATGTTAAGTAACGTCTCAAAACTGGACTTCAATGACTTTATTGATGCGATGGCGGGCCTGGTTTGCGCTGTCTTTATCGTCCTGACCTGTAATATCGTCACCGGCATTATGCTGGGCTTTGTAACTCTCGTAGTGGGTCGTGTTTTTGCTCGCGAATGGAACAAACTCAATATTGGTACTGTCATCATCACTGTCGCCCTGGTCGCGTTTTACGCGGGTGGTTGGGCTATCTAGAAGAACCTCCGCGCCATACAGCACGGAGTTTTGTCAGAGTGGATTCTTGCCGCTGGCAGCAATACGCTGCTGGCGGACTCGCCTGAGTTCTCCTTCGGTTAACAACTGCAACGCCTGCGTCGGGCAAGATGCAACGCAAGCCGGCCCCTCTTCCCGCTGTTCGCAAAGGTCACATTTCACGATTTCTGGCCGAACATTTCCCGGCCACATTTGAATTGTGATCATCCCAAACGGACACGCGCTGACGCAACTCTGGCAGCCGATACAACGGGCAGAATTTGCCTGCACCACCTGCTCACCCATCGTCAGCGCCTGCACGGGGCAGGCCCCAACGCAAGGCGCATTTTCGCACTGGTGACACATCACCGGAGCGCTAATTCGATCCAAACGCTGCACCTTTAAGCGAGGCAAAAAGAAGCTGGCATTTAAAGTCTGCTCTGACGGATGGGCGACCACACAGGCTACTTCACAAGTACGGCAGCCAATACAGTCAGCCGGATTAACGATAATTAACGATTTCATCACGATGCCTTCGTATCAAACAGAGTTAACATATCGCGCGCCGCCTGCCGTCCTGCCGCCATTGCAGTGACGACCAGATCCGCTCCATGAACCGCATCCCCCCCGGCAAAGACCTTTTTCAGATGCGTCTGAGTAGCGAAATATCCCGCGTCACCGGTTTTAATCAGTCCCCATTTATCGAGTTTTATTCCACTCCCCTGTAACCACGGCATTGCATGTGCCTGAAAACCAAACGCCATAATCAGAACATCGGCGGGCAGTTCAAACTCAGAGCCCGCCACCGGACGTGGACGACGGCGCCCATCTGGTCCCGGCTCTCCCATTGCGGTACGAATCAGGCCCACCGCAGTTAAACGCCCATCATCGTCACAAGCAATATATTGCGGCTGAACATTGAACTGAAACTCAACGCCTTCCTCGCGCGCGTTGACTACCTCTTTACGCGAACCGGGCATACTGACTTCATCACGGCGATACGCGCAGGTCACGCTGGCAGCATTGAGGCGGATGGAAGTGCGCAAACAATCCATTGTCGTATCGCCGCCACCCAAAACCACGACGCGTTTACCTTCAACATCCGTCAGCGGATACTCTTCAGACTCCGGCAGTCCCATAAGCTGGCGGGTATGGGCAGTCAGGAACGGTAGCGCCTGAATGACGCCTGGCGCATCTTCATGCGGCAGATCTGCACGCATCATGCCGTAAGTCCCCACGCCGAGGAAAACAGCATCATATTCCGCCGTTAATTCGTTGAAAGAAATATCGCGGCCAATTTCACAGTTGAGATGAAAGTCGATTCCCATTGCGGTGAATATCTCCCGCCGCTGGCTTAATACCATTTTATCGAGCTTGAACGGAGGAATGCCAAATGTCAGCATACCGCCAATTTCTGGATGGCGATCAAAGACATCAACATGAACACCCGCCCTCGCCAGAATGTCGGCACATCCCAGTCCCGCGGGTCCTGCGCCAATCACCGCCACTTTTTCTATGCGGGGAACAACCTGGCTGACATCAGGACGCCAGCCCATCGCCAGCGCAGTATCAGTAATATAGCGTTCCAGATTACCGATAGAGACTGCGCCAGAGTGATCTTTTAAAGTACATGCGCCTTCACAAAGCCGGTCCTGCGGACACACCCTACCGCAAATTTCCGGTAATGAACTGGTCTGGTGGCAGAGTTCTGCCGCTTCAATAATCTTCCCTTCCTGCACCAGTCGGACGTAATCAGGGATAGCGTTATGCAGCGGGCAATGCCAGTTACAGTTGGCTTTTTCGGCGCAATAGACACAACGGTCGCTTTCATACGCCGCTTGTTTTTGATCAAGGCCGCAATAAATTTCGCCAAAGTGGGTCTTCCGCTCGCTTGCTGTAACTTTATCCGCCCCTTTGCGTGGAGTGACAGGGAGCAATGCCTCGCGACGCGATGATTGTGGCTTTTCCGATGCTTTTCCCTCCGCCGTCCCGCGCTGTCGCAGCGTTTTCATCTGCTGCAAGCCGTTCTCATCCATCAGCCGCAACGCCTGGGTTGGGCAGACTTCAATACAGGCTTGCGCGCCGGAATTGCGCTGGTTACAAAGGTCACATTTCTGCGCAATAGCATCGACCATCTCAATTACCCCAAAGGGGCAAGCGATTGCGCATCTTTTACAACCAATGCATTTTTGTTCATCCAGTTGCACGCTATCGGGCTGGAAAGTCAGGGCATTTACCGGGCAAGCCGTAACGCAGGGGGCATTGTTGCAATGATGGCAAGCCACTGGATTTGCAGCCAGACCTTTCCCAACAACGTGGATACGGGGTCGAAAATCACCATGACTCTGCGGCCAGTTTTCTTGATTATGAGCCACCGCACAGGCAATTTCACAGGCATGACAGCCTATACATTCCGCAGCATCAGCAGCGATAAACTTGTTCATTTGCATCCCTTTCATTTGATGAGTTATGTCTTCTACAATGTCGCAATGCAATAAACGGGCATATATGGGGAAACGAGTCAGTTTTAATTATAATTTTGTGAGAGATATCAAATTATCGCCCCTCAATCTGTGCCGTTTTCAAGATTTAAACATCGCCGTTCAAAAAAATGCCATCCGGATAAAAAGTATTAAATACGAGAGTGCGACATGCCAGAATGATTAATGAAATATCAATATGAGAAAATTAAAGATAATTTCATTGTCTATTTTTATTCTCATTTTCTCGGTTTAATCCCGATTATGTGATTGCCCCCGCATTTCCATCTTGTAACGTCCCCTCCTTGTGAAAACTGGCATCCCACGAGCATGTCATTAAAGAGTTTTAGTGAACGTAAACGGTTGCTTTTTACTCTGGCGAGCGAAAGGAGAAAGACTGATGAGCGCCATAGATTCTCAAATTCCCTCATCCTCAGGGCAAGACCGCCCAACGGATGAGGTGGACCGCATATTATCACCAGGAAAGCTGATCATACTCGGTCTGCAACACGTCCTTGTTATGTACGCAGGCGCAGTCGCCGTCCCACTGATGATTGGTGACAGACTCGGACTCTCGAAAGAAGCTATCGCAATGCTGATTAGCTCCGATCTCTTTTGCTGCGGTATCGTCACATTATTGCAATGTATCGGTATCGGCCGCTTTATGGGGATCCGCCTGCCGGTGATTATGTCGGTGACCTTTGCGGCTGTAACGCCAATGATTGCCATTGGGATGAACCCGGATATCGGCCTGCTGGGGATTTTTGGCGCGACCATTGCGGCCGGTTTTATCACCACGCTATTAGCACCACTTATTGGTCGCTTAATGCCTTTATTCCCACCGTTGGTTACCGGTGTGGTTATTACTTCTATCGGGCTTAGCATCATTCAGGTGGGTATTGACTGGGCCGCCGGAGGTAAAGGGAATCCGCAATATGGTAATCCCGTTTATTTAGGTATCTCCTTTGCCGTCTTAATTTTTATCTTGCTCATTACTCGCTATGCGAAAGGATTTATGTCCAACGTCGCCGTATTACTGGGGATTGTATTTGGCTTTTTACTTTCGTGGATGATGAATGAAGTCAATTTATCCGGGCTACATGATGCTTCATGGTTTGCGATTGTTACGCCGATGTCGTTTGGTATGCCGATTTTCGATCCCGTTTCCATTCTGACCATGACCGCAGTGTTAATCATCGTATTTATTGAGTCTATGGGGATGTTCCTGGCATTGGGGGAAATTGTCGGTAGAAAACTTTCTTCGCAAGACATTATTCGCGGGCTACGCGTAGATGGCATAGGGACAATGATTGGTGGCACGTTTAACAGCTTCCCCCACACGTCATTTTCTCAAAACGTTGGCCTGGTTAGCGTGACGCGCGTTCATAGCCGCTGGGTGTGTATTTCTTCGGGAATTATATTAATCCTGTTTGGCATGGTGCCAAAAATGGCGGTGCTGGTAGCCTCCATTCCGCAATTTGTGCTGGGCGGCGCTGGGCTGGTGATGTTCGGCATGGTGCTGGCGACGGGGATCCGCATTCTGTCGCGCTGTAACTACACCACCAACCGCTACAACCTGTATATCGTGGCTATTAGCCTTGGCGTGGGTATAACCCCGACGCTTTCTCATGATTTCTTTTCTAAGTTACCGGCGGTACTGCAACCGTTGTTACATAGCGGCATTATGTTGGCGACTATCAGCGCGGTGGTGCTGAATGTCTTTTTCAATGGTTATCAGCATCATGCCGATCTGGTGAAGGAATCTGTCTCTGATAAAGATTTAAAAGTCAGAACAGTGCGTATGTGGCTTTTGATGCGCAAGCTAAAGAAAAATGAGCATGGTGAATGATATGAACCTATTAATACGCACTATATTCAGTCTGTTATTACTCTTAATGATCTCCATTCCTGTCATTTCTGACTGCGTGGCAATGGCTATTGAAAGTCGCTTCAAATATATGATGCTGCTTTTTTAAATGACCTTTCTCTGTCAGCATCCGCTCAAAACGGGCGGATGCCGATAAACACTCACTTGGTTAATCATTTGACTCTTCAGTTATCTATAATGACGAGTGATTAGAATTACATGTGAGAAATTATGCAAACGGAACACGTCATTTTACTGAATGCACAGGGAGTCCCCTCGGGTACGCTGGAAAAATATGCCGCACACACGGCAGACACCCCATTACATCTCGCGTTCTCCTGCTGGCTATTTAATGCTAAGGGACAACTGCTGGTTACCCGCCGCGCACTAAGCAAAAAAGCGTGGCCAGGCGTGTGGACTAACTCGGTGTGCGGTCATCCGCAACTGGGCGAAAGCAATGAAGAGGCGGTAATCCGCCGTTGCCGCTATGAACTGGGCGTGGAAATAACGTCACCCGAATCGGTTTATCCAGACTTCCACTATCGCGCCACTGACCCGAATGGCATTGTCGAAAATGAAATGTGTCCAGTCTTTGCCGCACGAATTACCAGCGCGTTACAGCCCAACGGTGATGAAGTGATGGATTATCAATGGTGTGATTTATCAGATGTTTTACGCGCTATTGATGCTACGCCGTGGGCATTTAGTCCGTGGATGGTGATGCAGGCGGCAAATCACGAAGCCAGAAAACGATTATCTGCATTTACCCAGATTAAATAAAAAAACTCCGACGGTTGCCGAGGTAACAAATTGCTGACAATGTGCTCGCTGTTTTATGCCGGATGCGGCGTGAACGCCTTATCCGGCCTACAAAATCGTGAAAATGCAATATATTGCAGAGGCGATGTAGGCCTGATAAGCGTAGCGCATCAGGCAATTTTGCATTTGCCAACAGTCATAACCCCGACAAATGCCGGGGTTANGTNAATANGCNTCTGAGTGGAGACACGCAGG
>NZ_PDIG01000027.1:0-62230 GCF_004745185.1 Escherichia sp. E2661 | reverse complement strand
GCAGGCGGCAAATCACGAAGCCAGAAAACGATTATCTGCATTTACCCAGATTAAATAAAAAAACTCCGACGGTTGCGAGGTAACAAATTGCTGACAATGTGCTCGCTGTTTTATGCCGGATGCGGCGTGAACGCCTTATCCGGCCTACAAAATCGTGAAAATGCAATATATTGCAGAGGCGATGTAGGCCTGATAAGCGTAGCGCATCAGGCAATTTTGCATTTGCCAACAGTCATAACCCCGACAAATGCCGGGGTTATGTGAATACGCGTAACGCTTATTTTACCGGACGCATTGCCGGGAACAGAATAACGTCGCGGATGGTATGGCTGTTGGTGAACAGCATTACCATACGGTCGATACCAATTCCCAGACCAGCTGTCGGCGGCAAACCATGTTCCAGTGCGGTGACGTAATCTTCGTCGTAGAACATTGCTTCGTCGTCGCCTGCATCTTTCGCTGCAACCTGATCCAGGAAGCGCTGCGCCTGATCTTCGGCATCGTTCAGCTCGCTAAAGCCGTTACCGATTTCACGACCGCCAATGAAGAACTCAAAGCGGTCAGTGATTTCCGGGTTAACGTCGTTACGACGCGCCAGCGGAGAAACTTCTGCCGGATATTCAGTAATGAAGGTCGGCTGAATCAGATGTGCTTCTGCCACTTCTTCGAAGATCTCGGTAACGATACGGCCCAGACCCCAGCTCTTCTCTACGTGGATGCCGATAGATTCAGCAATCGCTTTCGCAGAGTCGAAGTTGTCCAGATCCGCCATGTCGGTTTCCGGGCGATATTTCTTGATCGCTTCACGCATGGTCAGTTTTTCGAACGGTTTACCGAAGTCCAGCTTCACGTCGCCGTAGGTCACTTCCGTCTTACCGAGAATATCCTGTGCCAGAGTACGGAACAGCGATTCGGTCAGCTCGATCAGATCTTTGTAATCCGCGTAAGCCATATAGAGTTCCATCATGGTGAACTCTGGGTTATGACGTACGGAAATACCTTCGTTACGGAAGTTACGGTTGATTTCGAATACACGCTCGAAGCCACCGACCACCAGACGCTTGAGGTACAGTTCCGGCGCGATACGCAGGTACATATCGAGATCCAGCGCGTTGTGATGGGTGATAAACGGACGTGCAGCGGCACCGCCAGGGATCACCTGCATCATCGGCGTTTCAACTTCCATAAAGCCGCGGTTCACCATGAACTGGCGAATACCAGAGAGGATCTGTGAGCGCACTTTAAAGGTGTTACGGGATTCATCGTTAGAGATGAGATCCAGATAACGCTGACGATAGCGCGCTTCCTGATCCTGCAAGCCGTGGAATTTATCCGGCAGCGGACGCAGTGCTTTGGTCAGCAGACGCAGCTCGGTACAGTGGATAGACAGTTCGCCGGTTTTGGTTTTGAACAGCTTACCTTTCGCGCCGAGGATGTCGCCGAGGTCCCATTTTTTGAACTGCTCGTTGTAAACGCCTTCCGGCAGATCGTCACGGGCAACGTACAGCTGAATGCGACCGCCAACGTCCTGCAGGGTAACGAAAGACGCTTTACCCATAATACGGCGGGTCATCATGCGGCCAGCAACGGCAACTTCGATGTTCAGCGCTTCCAGTTCTTCGTTCTCTTTACCGTCGAATTCTGCGTGCAATTGGTCAGAGGTATGATCGCGACGGAAATCGTTCGGGAAGGCAATCCCCTGCTCGCGCAGGTTCGCCAGCTTCTCACGACGCGTTTTCAGTTCATTGTTAAGATCGACTACCGCGTCAGCGCCCTGTGCGTTTTGTTCAGACATGTTGGTTCCTCATAACCCTGCTTTCAAACTTGCTTCGATAAATTGATCCAGGCTGCCGTCCAGCACGGCCTGCGTGTTGCGGGTTTCTACCCCGGTGCGCAGATCTTTAATGCGGGAGTCATCAAGGACATAAGAACGAATCTGGCTGCCCCAGCCGATGTCGGACTTGGTGTCTTCCATCGCCTGTTTCTCGGCATTCTTCTTCTGCATCTCCAGTTCATAAAGCTTCGCTTTCATCTGCTTCATGGCCTGGTCTTTGTTCTTGTGCTGGGAACGGTCGTTCTGGCACTGGGTCACGATCCCGGTCGGGATGTGAGTAATACGCACCGCAGATTCGGTACGGTTAACGTGCTGACCGCCCGCGCCGGATGCACGATAGACGTCGATGCGCAGATCAGCCGGGTTGATTTCGATATCAATATCATCATCAACTTCCGGGTAAACAAACGCGGAGCTGAATGACGTGTGGCGACGACCGCCGGAGTCAAACGGGCTCTTACGCACCAGGCGGTGAACGCCGGTTTCTGTACGCAGCCAGCCGTAAGCGTAATCGCCGGAAATTTTGATAGTCACGGATTTAATACCCGCCACTTCACCTTCCGACTCTTCGATGATTTCAGTTTTGAAACCGCGCGATTCCGCCCAGCGCAGATACATACGCTCAAGCATGCTCGCCCAGTCTTGCGCTTCCGTACCGCCAGACCCCGCCTGAATATCGAGGTAGCAGTCGGCGCTGTCATATTCGCCAGAGAACATACGGCGGAACTCAAGCTGCGCCAGTTTTTCTTCCAGGGCGTCGAGTTCAGCAACGGCTTCGTTAAAGGTTTCTTCGTCGTCAGCTTCTACAGCCAGTTCCAGCAGACCAGAAACATCTTCCAGCCCCTGTTTCATTTGGTCGAGGGTGTCGACAACGGCTTCGAGGGAGGAACGCTCTTTACCCAGCGCCTGTGCGCGTTCGGGTTCGTTCCAGACATCCGGCTGTTCCAGCTCGGCGTTTACTTCTTCCAGACGCTCTTTCTTGGCGTCGTAGTCAAAGATACCCCCTAAGAACGTCGGAGCGTTCCGTGAGGTCCTGAATGCGATTATTTACCGGATTAATTTCAAACATGGTCTGATTTCTTTTATTGAGCTAGTCAAAATGCGGTGATAAGAGCGGGATTGTACCGAATCCACGCTCTTTTTTATAGAGAAGATGACGCTAAATTGGCCAGATATTGTCGATGATAATTTGCAGGCTGCGGTTGCCACGAAACTCGTTGATATCGAGCTTGTACGCAAGTTGCACTTCGCGCACGCCGTTATCCGGCCAGAGGGCGGTATCGACATTAAAAGCAATACCATCCAGCAGTGGACCGCCGCCGACCGGTTCGACCATCACCTTCAAATGACGCTCGCCTACCAACCGCTGTTGCAGCAGGCGGAAATGACCATCAAACAGTGGTTCCGGGAACATCTGCCCCCACGGGCCAGCATCACGCAGCAGCTGCGCCACTTCCATGGTCATCTCTTCAGCGCTTAACGGGCCGTCGGAGACGACTTCACCCTGTAATAATGCGGGGTCCAGCCACTCGGTAACCAGTTCGCCAAAGCGTTGCTGAAAAAGTTCGAATTTATCCTCTTCCAGCGACAGGCCTGCCGCCATCGCATGGCCGCCAAACTTGAGCATCATGCCCGGATAGAGCGTGTCTAAGCGCTCCAGCGCATCGCGCATATGCAGCCCCTGAATGGAGCGTCCAGAACCTTTTAACGTACCGTCTCCCGCTGGCGCAAACGCAATAACCGGACGGTGAAAACGCTCTTTGATGCGCGAAGCCAGAATACCGACAACGCCCTGATGCCATTCAGGGTGATACATTGCCAGCCCGCCGGGTAGCGTGTCGCGACTTCGCTCCAGTTTCTCGCACAGAGTCAGCGCCTCAACCTGCATTCCCTGTTCAATCTCTTTGCGCGTCTGGTTTAGCGCATCGAGTTCATTTGCCAGCACACGCGCTTCGCCGATGTTGTCGCACAGCAACAGCGCTACTCCGACGGACATATCATCCAGTCGCCCGGCAGCATTGAGACGTGGCCCCAGCGCAAAACCTAAATCGCTGGCGGCGAGTTTTTGCGGATCGCGGTTTGCCACTTCCAGCAGAGCTTTAATCCCTGGGCGGCACTTCCCGGCGCGGATTCGGCTCATCCCCTGCCAGGTCAGGATACGGTTATTCGCATCCAGCGGCACCACGTCCGCCACCGTCCCGAGCGCCACCAGATCCAGCAATTCCGCCAGATTAGGGATTGCAATGCCACGGTCATCAAACCAGCCCTGATCGCGCAAAAAGGTGCGCAGCGCCAGCATCAGATAAAATGCGACGCCTACGCCTGCCAGTGACTTCGATGGAAAGTCGCAGTCACGCAAGTTAGGGTTAATAATGGCTTCCGCCGCGGGTAACGTATCGCCCGGCAAATGGTGATCGGTAACAATAACCGGAATGCCCAGCGTGCGAGCATGTTCAACGCCCGCGTGAGAGGAAATGCCGTTATCCACCGTCACAATCAACTGCGCGCCACGGGCATGCGCTTGCTCAACCACTTCCGGACTTAAGCCATAACCGTCTTCAAAACGGTTCGGCACCAGGAAGTCGATGTTGGCGCAGCCAAGCGAACGCATCGCCAGCACGCTAAGGGCGGTACTAGTGGCGCCGTCGGCGTCGAAATCTCCGACCACAATTATCCGCGTTCCTTCGCGAAAAGCGTTGTAAAGGATCTCAACGGCCTTTTCGACGCCGCTCAGTTGCTGCCAGGGCAGCATGCCTTTAACACCGCGTTCCAGTTCCTGCGCGCTACGCACGCCCCGGCTGGCGTATAAACGACGCAGCAAGGGCGGCAGATCAGCAGGCAGGTCTGCCGTTTCATCGATTTCACGGCGACGAAGTTTTATCTGTTGTTTCACGCGAATTATTTACCGCTGGTCATTTTTTGGTGTTCGTCGAGGAATTCTTTCATGTCTTTCGGCGGCTGGTAGCCCGGCACCAGAGTACCGTTGCTCAGCACAATTGCCGGAGTACCACTGACGCCAAGCTGGACGCCAAGCGCGTAATGGTTGGCAATATCCACGTCGCAACTGGCTGGCGCGACGCTTTTACCCGCCATCACATCATCAAACGCTTTGTTTTTATCTTTCGCACACCAGATGGCTTTCATTTGTTGCTCAGCCTGGCTCTCCAACCCCTGGCGCGGGAAAGCGAGATAACGCACGGTGATCCCCAGCGCGTTGTAGTCTGCCATCTGCTCATGCAGCTTGTGGCAGTAGCCACAAGTAATATCGGTGAACACGGTGATGACGTGTTTTTCCTGCGGCGCTTTATAAACAATCATATCTTTTTCAAGCGCGTTCAGTTGCTTTAACAGCATCTTATTGGTGACATTGACCGGAGCTGTGCCGCTAACGTCATACATTGGCCCCTGAATGATATGTTTACCATCATCGGTGATGTACAACACACCGCTGTTAGTCAGAACTGTCTTCATGCCAGCCACGGGTGCGGGCTGAATATCGCTGCTTTTGATGCCCATTTTGGCTAACGTTTGTTGAATTGCCGCGTCATCCGCCTGAACAAAGCCTGAAAACGCCGCCAACAAAGTAAACAACATAAAACCTTTCTTCATAAATCTTCCCGTTCTTTTCAGACATCACGCCCGTGGGTGATGCTGTTGATGAAGTTGCCGCAGACGCTCGGTAGCGACATGCGTATAAATTTGCGTGGTGGAGAGATCGCTATGGCCCAACAACATCTGCACCACGCGTAAGTCCGCACCATGATTTAACAAATGAGTGGCAAAGGCATGACGCAACACATGCGGTGACAGCTTTTCGCTATCGATACCCGCCAGCACGGCATAATGTTTAATGCGGTGCCAAAAGGTCTGGCGCGTCATCTGCTGAGCGCGCTGGCTGGGAAACAGCACGTCAATCGACACACCGTTCAATAGCCACGGACGCCCATGTTCCAGATAGTTTTCCAGCCAGTAGACTGCCTCTTCACCTAACGGCACAAGACGCTCTTTGTTGCCTTTACCAATGACCCGTACCACGCCCTGGCGCAGACTAATGTCGCTCATTGTCAGCCCAACCAGTTCCGAGACACGCAGCCCGGTAGCATACAGCACTTCGAGCATCGCTTTATCGCGAAGCTCCAGAGGCTGATCGACTAAAGGTGCCTGTAATAATCTTTCAACCTGCGCTTCGCTTAAATCTTTCGGCAAACGCTGGGGCAATTTCGGCGAAGCCAGATGCGCACTGGGATCGTCTTCACGAAACTTTTCGCGATAAAGATACTGGAACAATCGGCGCACCGCACTCAGCAAACGTGCTGAACTGGTGGCTTTATACCCGCCCTCCAGCCGTTCTGCCAGTAATGCCTGCAAATCGTCACTTTGTGCCGTTGCCAGCGTCAGCCCACGATGATGCAACCACTCCACCATCATTGACAGATCGCGACGGTATGCGTTCAACGTATTTTCGGCGAGATTTTTTTCCAGCCACAGGGCATCCAGAAACTGCTCGATGCGTGCCAGATCTTGTTTCACTTGCGCCCCTTATCGTTACTCGTTTGATCCATTATGCCTTATTGTGCCGTGACTAAAGCGATTCTGATACACTAGCCGCAAAAGCCACAGCAGAATCGAGAAGCTTACGTTATGAATATGGGTCTTTTTTTACGGTTCCAGCACCTGTTACACCGAAATGGCGGCGGAAAAAATCCGCGATATTATCGGCCCAGAACTGGTGACCTTACATAACCTCAAGGACGACTCCCCGAAATTAATGGAGCAGTACGATGTGCTCATTCTGGGTATCCCGACCTGGGATTTTGGCGAAATCCAGGAAGACTGGGAAGCCGTCTGGGATCAGCTCGACGACCTGAACCTCGAAGGTAAAATTGTTGCGTTATATGGGCTTGGCGATCAGCTGGGATACGGCGAGTGGTTCCTTGATGCGCTCGGCATGCTGCATGACAAACTCTCGACCAAAGGCGTGAAGTTCGTCGGCTACTGGCCAACGGAAGGATATGAGTTTACCAGCCCGAAACCGGTGATTGCTGACGGACAGCTGTTCGTGGGTCTGGCGCTGGATGAAACTAACCAGTATGACCTTAGCGACGAGCGTATTCAGAGCTGGTGTGAGCAAATCCTTAACGAAATGGCAGAGTATTACGCCTGATGTGACTGACGGCTTTGCGCATTAGCGTTGCCGTCATGTTTACCTTTGCGTCTCTTGTTGCAACAAAATTCGCCGTAAATCCCGCCATTCGGCTTCGTCCATGCTGTCGGCTGCCAGCCATAAATGCTGCCGTTTACCGCTGTCAGAACGTAAACGCAGCATCATGCCGCTTTTAACCATCCACGGCGCTTTGACGATGCTCCACTCCTGCCCTTGCCAACGCAAACGCCCGTCCATCAACAGGCGAATCTCCCCCTGGCGAGCATTAATACGCCGCTGGCTGCGAACGCAATCAAACACCACCAGCGAAAGCAACACCATCCATAACGGGGTGTAACTGAGCGGCCAGGGCATGAGTAAAATAACAGCGGCAACCAGCCCATGAATCAGCAAGGAAAGCCACTGTGCGCGCCAGGAGACGCGCAGATCAGATTGCCACAGGACCACGTTCCCGGTTCCGTGTCTGGATGAGTCGGACCATCATTTCCAGTTCTGCATCGGCCGGTTTACCGTGATTCATCAGCCAGTTGAACAGGTCCGGGTCGTCGCATTCCAGCAGACGAATAAAGATGCGTTTTTCGTCATCACTTAAGCTGTCGTACTCATGTTCGAAAAACGGCATGATTGAAATATCGAGTTCGCGCATACCACGGCGGCATGCCCAATGAATGCGGGCTTTGTTGTTAATGTCCATCTTCTTCCTGTCTCACGAAAATCCAGTACCTGGCTATTGTAACGTGTTTTTCGACTTCTTTTGCGGGAATATCGGTAAACACAATCGCGATCGCGAAATTAATCCGCAACAATTCAATAGCTTCATTTTTTTGGATGTCGCCTCGCAAAGCATATCAGAAGGCACAGATCGCGTAGTGAAAGCACTTGCATTGCCTCATAGCTCTTTTACCATTAGTCATTAATACGCCGTTTGTTACACAGGACTCCATTATGGCTTTTACACCTTTTCCTCCCCGTCAGCCTACGGCTTCTGCCCGTTTACCACTGACGCTGATGACGCTTGATGACTGGGCGCTTGCCACTATTACTGGCGCGGACAGCGAAAAATATATGCAGGGTCAGGTGACAGCAGACGTCAGCCAGATGTCAGAAGACCAGCATTTGCTCGCCGCGCATTGCGACGCCAAAGGTAAAATGTGGAGCAATTTGCGTCTGTTCCGCGATGGCGACGGCTTTGCATGGATTGAACGCCGCAGCGTGCGTGATTCGCAGCTGACTGAACTGAAAAAATATGCGGTGTTTTCTAAAGTGACCATCGTGCCGGACGATGAACGTGTGCTGCTCGGTGTTGCCGGTTTTCAGGCACGCGCCGCGCTGGAAAACCTCTTCAGCGAAATGCCTTCGAAGGAAAAACAGGTAGTCAGAGAAGGTGCGACCACACTGCTATGGTTTGAACATCCGGCAGAACGTTTTCTGATCGTAACCGATGAAGCTACCGCTAATACTTTGACCGATAAACTGCGCGGTGAAGCGGAACTGAACAATAGCCAACAGTGGCTGGCATTAAACATTGAAGCGGGTTTCCCGGTTATTGACGCTGCTAACAGCGGGCAGTTTATCCCGCAGGCAACTAACCTTCAGGCGCTGGGCGGTATCAGCTTTAAGAAAGGCTGCTATACCGGACAAGAGATGGTGGCGCGAGCAAAATTCCGCGGAGCCAACAAACGCGCGCTCTGGTTGCTGACAGGTAGTGCCAGCCGTTTGCCGGTAGCTGGTGAAGACTTAGAGCTGAAAATGGGCGAAAACTGGCGTCGTACCGGTACGGTGCTGGCTGCGGTAAAACTGGAAGATGGTCAGGTCGTGGTACAGGTCGTCATGAATAACGATATGGAACCGGACAGCATCTTCCGCGTGCGCGACGATGCGAATACATTGCGTATCGAGCCGCTGCCGTATTCGCTGGAAGAGTAAATCGCTGTATCGCTTCGGGCATCTATTGCCTGATGCGACGCTGGCGTGTCTTATCAGGCCTAAGATTTGATGTCTTTATCACAAATGGGAAGCGGCCCGTAGGCCGGATAAGGCGTTCACGCCGCATCCGGCAGTTGCGCTCCGATGCCTGATGCGACGCTGACGTGTCTTTTCAGGCCGACAAAGGCACAGCCATTACGGCTGTCCAATATACAAATAGATCGCCAGGAAATGGCACACACTGCCGCCGAGCACAAAGCCGTGCCAGATGGCGTGGTTGTAGGGGATGCGTTTGCAGACGTAGAAAATCACCCCAAGCGAGTAAACCACTCCGCCTACCGCCAGTAAGGTAACGCTGCCCGCCGCGAGCTTAACTGCCATTTCATAAATTACCACCAGCGACAGCCAGCCCATCGCCAGATAAGTCACCAGAGATAAAATTTTGAATCGGTGCGCGATGGTCAGTTTGAACAGAATCCCCAGCAGAGCCAGGCTCCAGATAACAATCATCAACCCGCGCGCTAACGGAGAATCCAGCCCCACCAGCAAAAACGGCGTGTAGGTTCCGGCAATCAACAAGTAAATGGCGCAATGGTCAAATTTCTTCAGCCACATTTTTGCCCGTTGATGGGGAATCGCGTGATAGAGCGTCGAAGCGAGGAACAGCAGGATCATACTGCCGCCATAAAGGCTGTAACTGGTTATCGCCGTGGCGCTGGCATTAAGATCCACCGCCTGAACCAGTAGCAACACCAGCCCAACGATACCAAACACCAACCCAATGCCGTGACTGATGCTGTTGGCAATTTCCTCTGCCAGCGAATATCCCTGCTTAATGAGAGGCTTCTGAACCATAACTTACTCCGGAGAAACGTACACGCACGTGAACACTTCTCCAGCGTAACTGAGAATAGTTCCAGTGAACACCTGTTAGCTAAAATAAATTCTGATTTGAGAGTAATCTCCGAAAAATCATGAAATTAAATGTTAAATTTCAACTAACAGGCGTGAGTTCAACTTAAAGGCATTTAAATTCAATTACATAAAACCGTGTCTGACCAGGATAGATGTCGGCAATGACTTTTTTCAGTTCAGGCAGGGTCATATTTTCCTGTTGTGCATGTTTTTCTGTGAGAGTATCCAGCGTTACGGTTGA
The DNA here is from genome assembly GCF_004745185.1 of Escherichia sp. E2661. Taxonomy (NCBI): domain Bacteria; kingdom Pseudomonadati; phylum Pseudomonadota; class Gammaproteobacteria; order Enterobacterales; family Enterobacteriaceae; genus Escherichia; species Escherichia sp. E2661. Next base: position 52,150 of record NZ_PDIG01000027.1, on the reverse strand, counting down.
AGTTGCGGTAACTTCAATGGTGCAAAAATAGCCGTTATCTTCAAAGCGCCCGACGCGAAGCACATCGCCCGTTTTAAAGTGCGATTCAGACTCGTCGCGGATGGTGATGGTTTTACGCCCAGCCAGAATGTCATCCTGGAAACGTTGAAAAAAAGTGATGTCGTTTGGCTGCATGGTACTATTTCCTGTAAGAATTGACTCATTTGGAGCCTATGATAGTGAAAAAACTCACCTTACCGAAAGATTTCTTATGGGGCGGCGCAGTAGCCGCTCATCAGGTCGAAGGCGGCTGGAACAAAGGCGGCAAAGGGCCGAGTATTTGTGACGTACTGACTGGTGGCGCACACGGCGTGCCGCGCGAAATCACCAAAGAAGTCTTGCCGGGCAAATACTATCCGAACCATGAAGCCGTTGATTTTTATGGTCACTACAAGGAAGACATCAAGCTATTTGCCGAAATGGGCTTCAAATGTTTTCGGACTTCCATCGCCTGGACACGCATTTTTCCAAAAGGCGATGAAGCTCAGCCAAACGAAGAAGGGCTGAAGTTCTACGATGATATGTTCGATGAACTGCTGAAATACAACATCGAACCGGTGATCACCCTCTCCCACTTTGAAATGCCGCTGCATCTGGTGCAGCAATACGGTAGCTGGACCAACCGTAAAGTGGTTGATTTCTTTGTCCGTTTCGCGGAAGTGGTATTTGAACGCTATAAGCATAAAGTCAAATACTGGATGACCTTCAACGAAATTAACAACCAGCGTAACTGGCGTGCGCCGCTGTTCGGTTACTGCTGCTCCGGCGTGGTTTATACCGAGCATGAAAACCCGGAAGAGACGATGTATCAGGTGCTGCATCACCAGTTTGTCGCCAGCGCTCTGGCGGTGAAAGCCGCGCGTCGCATTAACCCGGAGATGAAAGTCGGCTGTATGCTGGCGATGGTGCCGCTCTATCCTTACTCCTGTAACCCGGACGATGTGATGTTTGCCCAGGAGTCGATGCGCGAACGCTACGTCTTTACCGATGTGCAGTTGCGTGGCTATTACCCGTCCTATGTGTTGAACGAGTGGGAGCGTCGCGGATTTAACATCAAAATGGAAGACGGCGATCTGGATGTGCTGCGCGAAGGCACCTGCGATTATCTTGGTTTCAGCTATTACATGACCAACGCAGTGAAGGCCGAAGGCGGCACCGGCGATGCCATCTCTGGTTTTGAAGGCAGCGTACCAAACCCGTATGTGAAAGCATCTGACTGGGGCTGGCAGATTGATCCTGTGGGTCTGCGTTACGCGCTATGCGAATTGTATGAGCGTTACCAGAAGCCGCTGTTTATTGTCGAAAACGGTTTTGGCGCTTACGACAAAGTGGAAGAAGACGGCAGCATCAACGACGACTACCGCATTGATTACCTGCGCGCCCATATCGAAGAGATGAAAAAAGCGGTGACTTACGATGGCGTAGATCTGATGGGCTACACGCCGTGGGGCTGCATCGACTGTGTGTCGTTCACCACCGGACAGTACAGCAAACGCTACGGCTTTATCTATGTGAATAAACATGACGACGGTACTGGCGATATGTCGCGTTCACGTAAGAAGAGCTTTGACTGGTACAAAGAGGTAATTGCCAGCAACGGCGAGAAGCTTTAAGTCGATGAAATACCGGATGCAATACTCGTTGCATCCGGTCAGATAACTTTCCTGTTTTATTTTCCACCCGCCAAATCGATAAAACTTCCCGTGACATAAGAGGCTTTATCACTTAACAGCCAGACGATGGCCTGCGCGACCTCTTCCGCCTGTCCGCCGCGCTGCATGGGGATGTTCGACTTGACGCGATCTACGCGTCCGGGTTCACCGCCGCTGGCGTGCATTTCGGTATAAATAAACCCTGGCCGCACGCCGTTAACGCGAATTCCTTGCGCAGCGACTTCCAGAGACAGTCCGGTGGTTAACGTATCAATCGCCCCTTTCGATGCCGCATAATCAACGTATTCTCCCGGCGATCCCAGCAGTGAGGCCACTGAAGAGACATTGACGATAGCACCGCCATTACCGCCGTTTTTTAGCGCCATACGCTTTACTGCTTCGCGGCAGCAGAGAAAAAAACCCGTCACGTTGGTGGAAAGTACCCGGTTGATTCGCTCTGCGGTAAGGTTTTCTACGGTGCACTGGGTAAACAAGATCCCGGCGTTATTGACCAGCGCGGCTAGCGGTTCATCGTGCTGATCGATTGCTGCAAACATCGCGACGACCTGGTTTTCGTCGCTGATATCCGCCTGGAGTGCAAATGCCTTGCCACCGGCTTGCGTTATTAAGTTCACCACTTCCTGCGCCGCGTGGAGGTTTTGTTGATAATTAACCGCCACCGTATACCCTTCTTGCGCCAACAGTAATGCAGTTGCCCGCCCGATGCCGCGACTGCCACCGGTCACAAGTGCTGTAGCCATTTGTTTTTCCCAAAAAATAAAGGCGCCAAAGCGCCTTTCAAATTATTGATGACAAAGTACTTTTATTATGCCGGATGCGGCGTGAACGCCTTATCCTGCCTACAAGATCGTGCAAATTCAATACATTGCACAGACTATGTAGGCCTGATAAACGAAGTGCATCAGGCAATGTTGAGTTTGACATCAGTGTCAAAGGCGCCGAAGCGCCTTTAGAAGATAGTCGAATCAGTGAATTACTGGTATTCGCTAATCGGTACGCAGGAGCAGAACAGGTGACGGTCGCCGTAAACATCATCCAGACGTTTCACCGTCGGCCAGTATTTGTCTGCCACGCCTGCCGGGAATACTGCAACTTCACGGCTGTACGGATGCGCCCACTCGGCGACCAGTTCGCTCTGAATGTGCGGCGCGTTCACCAGCGGGTTATCTTCCAGCGACCAGACATCTGCTTTCACCTGGTCAATTTCTGCGCGGATAGCCAGCATCGCGTCGATAAAGCGATCCAGTTCCACTTTGCTTTCAGATTCAGTCGGTTCAACCATCAGCGTACCCGCCACCGGGAACGACATCGTCGGCGCGTGGAAACCGTAGTCGATCAGGCGCTTGGCAATATCCAGCTCGCTGATGCCGGTTTCTTCTTTCAGCGGGCGAATATCGAGAATACATTCGTGCGCCACGCGACCGTCGCGACCGGTATACAGCACCGGGAAGGCATCCTGCAGGCGGCTGGCAATATAGTTGGCGTTAAGAATTGCCACCTGGCTTGCTTTTTTCAGCCCTTCTGCGCCCATCATGCGGATGTACATCCAGCTGATTGGCAGAATGGATGCGCTACCGAACGGTGCCGCAGAAACCGCGCCCTGACGGGTTAACATGCCTTCGATTTGCACCACGCTATGGCCCGGCACAAACGGCGCCAGATGCGCTTTCACGCCGATCGGTCCCATACCTGGGCCGCCACCGCCGTGCGGAATGCAGAAAGTTTTATGTAGGTTAAGGTGCGAAACGTCCGCGCCAATAAAGCCCGGCGAGGTGATGCCAACCTGGGCGTTCATGTTCGCGCCATCAAGGTAAACCTGACCGCCGAACTGATGCACGACTTCACACACTTCACGGATCGTTTCTTCATACACGCCATGGGTGGAAGGATAGGTCACCATGATGCAGGAAAGATTGTCGCCCGCCTGTTCCGCTTTCGCGCGCAGGTCAGTCAGATCAATGTTGCCGTTTTTATCACACGCCACAACTACCACCTGCATTCCTGCCATATGTGCAGAAGCGGGGTTAGTTCCGTGCGCAGAAGCCGGGATCAGGCAGATATCGCGATGCCCTTCGTTGCGGCTTTCATGATAATGACGAATCGCCAGCAGGCCCGCGTATTCGCCCTGTGCGCCAGAGTTCGGCTGCATACAAACGGCGTCGTAACCGGTCAGTTTCACCAGCCAGTCAGCCAGCTGCGCGATCATCTGCTGATAACCTTCGGCCTGTTCCGGCGGGCAGAACGGGTGCAGTTCGGCAAATTCCGGCCAGGTGATCGGGATCATCTCGGCGGCGGCGTTCAGTTTCATGGTACAGGAACCCAGCGGAATCATCGCCTGATTCAGCGCCAGATCTTTACGCTCCAGCGAGTGCATATAGCGCATCATTTCGGTTTCGCTGTGGTAGCGATTAAACACCGGATGGGTGAGGATTTCGTCATCACGCAGCATCGCAGGTTGAATAGAGCGACTGTCGTGAGCCACGTCTTTATCCAGCGTGTCGATCTCCAGCCCGTGGTTATCGCCCAACAGCACGCTGAAAAGCTGCATCACGTTTTCGCGCGTGGTTGTTTCATCAAGGGTGATCCCAACCGCGTTCAGAATATCGCTACGCAGGTTGATTTCAGCCGCTTCGGCACGCGCCAGTACGCCCGCTTTGTCGGTCACTTCCACACACAAAGTATCGAAATAGTGCGCATGGCGCAGCTTCAGACCTTTTTGTTGCAGGCCCGCCGCCAGGATATCGGTCAGACGATGAATACGGTTAGCGATACGTTTCAGGCCAACCGGACCGTGATAAACGGCATACAGGCTGGCGATGTTTGCCAGAAGTACCTGGGAAGTACAAATGTTGGAGTTCGCTTTCTCACGGCGAATATGTTGCTCGCGAGTCTGCATCGCCATGCGCAGCGCGGTATTGCCAGCTGCATCTTTCGATACACCGATAATACGGCCCGGCATTGAGCGTTTGTATTCATCTTTCGCCGCAAAGAATGCCGCGTGCGGGCCACCGTAGCCCATCGGCACGCCGAAACGTTGCGCCGAACCAAAACAATATCCGCGCCCTGTTTACCCGGCGCGGTTAACAGCACCAGCGCCATAATATCGGCGGCGACGCTGACCACAATTTTGCGTGATTTCAGTTCGCTGATAAGCGCAGTGTAGTCATGGATTTCGCCCGTCGTACCGACCTGCTGTAACAGCACGCCGAACACCTCCTGGTGATCGAGCACTTTTGCGCGTCATCGACAATCACTTCAAAACCAAAGGTTTCGGCACGGGTGCGAACCACATCCAGCGTTTGCGGATGAACGTCAGAAGCAACGAAGAAGCGGTTGGCATTTTTCAGTTTGCTGACGCGTTTCGCCATCGCCATTGCTTCGGCGGCAGCAGTGGCTTCGTCAAGAAGAGAAGCCGAAGCCATATCCAGCCCGGTTAAATCCAGCGTTACCTGCTGGAAGTTGAGCAGTGCTTCGAGGCGGCCCTGGGAGACTTCAGGTTGATACGGAGTATACGCGGTATACCAGCCCGGATTTTCCAGCATGTTACGCAGAATAACCGGCGGCAACTGCACGGCGGTGTAACCCATGCCAATGTAAGACGTGAAGCGTTTATTGCGACTGGCAATAGCCTTGAGTTCCGCCAGCGCGGCGTATTCGGTCGCCGGTGCGCCAACCTGCGGCGGAGTCGCAAGCTGAATATCTTTCGGCACAATCTGGCCGGTCAGCGCGTTTAACGATTGTGCGCCAACGGCATTCAGCATTTCTTGCTGTTGCGCGGCGTCCGGTCCGATATGGCGTTCAATAAAAGCGCCGCTGTTTTCAAGCTGGCTTAACGTCTGTGTCATGAGCGATGGTTCCTGAAACGTGCAGTGAATTGTGAACCTCTCTCCTTGCGAAGAGAGTGAGGGTGAGGCGTAAATTTCCCTCACCCTGATCCTCTCCCGCAGAAGAGGATTAAAGCCGTTACTCGTCTTCTAACAATGCTTCGTATGCGGTCGCATCCAGCAGTGATTCCAGTTCGCTTTCATCGCTGGCTTTGATTTTAAAGATCCAGCCGCCTGCATACGGTTCGCTGTTCACCAGTTCCGGGGAATCGCTCAGTACGTCGTTTACCGCCACGATTTCACCGCTTACTGGCGCATAAATGTCTGACGCCGCTTTTACCGATTCGGCAACCGCGCAGTCATCGCCCGCGCTAACCGTCGCGCCCACTTCCGGCAGGTCAACAAACACCATATCGCCTAACAGCTCCTGAGCGTGTTCGGTGATGCCAACGGTGTAAGTGCCGTCGGCTTCTTTACGCAGCCATTCGTGTTCTTTGCTGTATTTCAGTTCTGCTGGTACGTTGCTCATCAATCAATCTCCAAAAAAGTAATCACGCGACGGCTTTGCCGTTACGCACAAAAACAGGTTTCGTCACTTTAACCGGCATTTCACGGTTGCGAATTTGCACAATCGCTGTTTCACCAATACCTTCCGGCACGCGCGCCAGCGCAATGCTGTAACCCAGCGTCGGTGAGAAAGTACCGCTGGTGATAATGCCTTCATGCTGGTTGCCCTGCGCGTCGGTAAAACGTACCGGCAGTTCATTACGCAGCACGCCTTTTTCGGTCATCACCAGACCAACTAATTTTTCTGTGCCATGCTCACGCTGCACTTCCAGAGCTTCACGGCCGATAAAGTCACGATCTGCCGGTTCCCAGGCGATAGTCCAGCCCATGTTGGCGGCTAAAGGAGAAATGGTTTCGTCCATCTCCTGACCATAAAGATTCATGCCCGCTTCCAGACGCAGCGTGTCACGCGCGCCCAGGCCGCATGGCTTAACGCCCGCTTCCACCAGCGCGCGCCAGAAATCCGCCGCTTTTTCATTGGGCAGCGCAATTTCGTAGCCCGCTTCACCGGTATAACCAGTGGTGGCAATAAACAGATCGCCCGCCTGCACGCCAAAGAACGGTTTCATCCCTTCCACCGCCTGACGCTGGGCGTCATTAAACAGTGTGGCAGCTTTTGCCTGCGCATTCGGCCCTTGTACGGCAATCATGGAAAGGTCATCACGAACGGTAATTTCGATGCCGAAAGGTTCAGCGTGTTGGATAATCCAGGAGAGGTCTTTTTCGCGAGTGGCGGAGTTAACAACGAGGCGGAAGAAATCTTCAGTGAAGTAGTAGACGATGAGGTCATCTATCACACCGCCAGAGGCATTCAACATCCCCGAGTAAAGGGCTTTGCCGCTTTTGGTGAGCTTCGCCACATCGTTCGCCAGCAGATAACGCAGAAACTCCCGGGTGCGGCTGCCGCGGAGATCGACGATGGTCATATGCGACACATCAAACATTCCGGCATCGGTACGTACCGCATGATGTTCGTCGATTTGCGAACCGTAATGCAGCGGCATCATCCAGCCGTGGAAATCCACCATGCGAGCGCCGCAAAGCGTGTGTTGTTCGTACAAAGGAGTCTGTTGTGCCATCTTGTCCTCATTGAATAAGCGGGGCTGACAACTTTTCATGGCGAAATTGTCACCACGAAACCCAGCACTGGAGCCACTCCCGGTCCCCAACGCAATCGTTCTCTTTTCCCTGAACTTACCACCGAAACAGACGGTTAACCATAAGGAAAAATTGATCATCACATTAGCTTATGGTTAAAAACCGCAAAAATGACAACAGGACAAAAAACCAAATAACACGACACCAGCAAACAAACATAACGAATTAATAAAACAGTTTTGAATAAAGCGATATTAAGAACTAAAAAATTGTCAAAAATCACTAAATCAAAAATTAACGACATTAGAAAATATAATGCGAAATTGCGGGTGAAATTAGTTTATTTCAAATGAGGAAAATCTCCCGGCGAAAAACCGGGAGATGAAAGTGTGATGGGTATCAAATAAACAAAAGATGAGAAATTTTTAACGCAGCCATTCAGGCAAATCGTTTAATCCCATTGCCTGACGAATAAGTTGCGGTTTAACGCCAGGAAGCGTGTCGGCCAGTTTCAGACCAATATCGCGCAGCAGTTTTTTCGCTGGATTAGCTCCAGAAAACAGATCGCGGAATCCCTGCATACCTGCCAGCATCAGCGCCGCGCTGTGCTTGCGGCTACGTTCATAGCGACGCAGGTAAATGTACTGCCCGATGTCTTTACCCTGACGATGCAGTCGTTTCAGTTCAGCAATCAGCTCTGCGGCATCCATAAAGCCGAGATTTACCCCCTGCCCCGCCAGCGGGTGGATGGTATGCGCGGCGTCGCCCACCAGCGCCAGACGGTGCGCGGCAAACTGGCGCGCATAACGCCCCGTCAGCGGGAACACCTGACGCTCGCTCTCAACCTTGCATAAGCCCAGGCGATTATCAAAAGCGATATTTAACGCGCGATTAAATTCATCTTCCCCTGCCTGCTGCATCCGCTGCGCTTCCTCTGGCGACAGTGACCAGACAATCGAGCAAAGATGCGGATCGCTAAGCGGTAAAAAGGCCAGAATGCCTTCGCCATGGAAAACCTGCCGCGCCACCGCATCATGCGGTTCTTCCGTGCGAATGGTCGCCACCAGCGCGTGATGCTGATAATCCCAGAAAGTCAGCGGAATATCGGCCTTGTTGCGCAACCAGGAATTAGCGCCGTCCGCACCAATTACCAGACGCGCCGTTAACATGCTGCCATCTTTCAGCGTCAGGAAGGTTTCGTTTTCTCCCCAGGCGACCTGCTGTAATTCTGCGGGGGCCAACAGAGTGATATCTGACGACTGCTGCGCTTTGTTCCACAGCGCGTAATGAATCACTGAGTTTTCAACGATATGCCCAAGATGGCTATAGCCCATGCTTTGATCGTCAAACGAAATGTGACCAAAACTGTCTTTATCCCACACTTCCATGCCGTGATAGCAACTGGCCCTATGAGAGAGAATGTCCTGCCAGACGCCAAGACGGGTGAGTAATTTTTCGCTGGCGGCATTGATAGCCGAAACGCGCAGTTGTGGTGGTGCATCCGCCGCCAGAGGTTCCGGTACGCGCTGCTCCAGTACGGCAACGCGTAAGCCGCTCCCCTGTAAGCCGCAGGCAACCGCCAGCCCCACCATGCCGCCGCCAACAATGGCTACATCAACACTTTGCATTGTTTATTCCTTAAAACCGCCTTCAACGCGCCACCCAACCGAGGGTGCGTTGCGCCAGCACATCGCGTGCCGGGGTGAATAATTCCATCGTCATCAGCCCGATGTTGCGTCCGACAACCAACGGCGCCCAACGGTTGGCAAAAAGATGTACCAGACTGTCCGTGACGCCGATGGTTGCTTCGCGATCGCTCTGCCGACGCTGCTGATAACGGCATAATACGCCGTAATCACCAATGTCTTCTGCGCGCTCCTGCGCCTGAGTCAGGGTTTCCGCAAGGCTCATCACATCACGCATACCGAGATTAAATCCTTGCCCGGCAATCGGGTGCAGGGTTTGCGCCGCATTGCCCACCAGCACAGTGCGATGGGTAATCGGTCTGGCGGCGCGGGTTAACGCCAGCGGATAAGCACTGCGTTTACCGGCGTGGGTAATTTGCCCCAGTCGCCAGCCAAAGGCAGACTGGAGTTCATGGCAAAACTTCTCGTCGCTCCACGCCAACACATCTTCGCGCCGTTCCAGTGGATGACACCAGACCAGCGAACAGCGTCCTTCAGACATCGGCAACATCGCCAGCGGGCCATGTTGCGTAAAGCGTTCAAAAGCGCGGCCTTCGTGCGCAACGGAAGTCGCAACGTTCGCAATCACAGCCAGTTGTTCGTAGGGCTCCTGCTGCCAGTCAACGCCGCACACAGAGGCTAACGCTGAATGAGTGCCATCAGCGGCTATCAGCACGCGGCCCGTCAGCATCTCGCCACTCTCCAGCGTCACTTCAACGTTAGCTGGGGTACGAACAACATTAGCAATGCGATCCGGGCAATGCACCGTTACGCCAGGCGCTTTGCGCAACAGCGAAAACAGCCGCTGCCCGACATTATGCAATTCGACAACCTGCCCCAGCGCCGCCAGTTGGTAATCTTCTGCGGCGAGGGTGACGAATCCGGCATGACCGCGATCACTGACATGCACGGTGGTGATGGCGGTTGCGCAATCAGCCAGAGATTGCCAGACGCCAATGCGCGCCAGTTGCTGGCAGGTACCCGCCGCCAGCGCAATAGCCCGTCCATCAAAGCCCGGATGAGCATGTGACTCTGGCGCGGTCGCTTCAATCAAATGTACCGGCAGCGTCCCGTGACTTAACCGGGAAATAGCCAGCGCCAGCGTCGCGCCCGCCATGCCGCCACCGACGATGATTACGCTCATTGCTTTCTCGCAGCTGCCATCAACGCTTCAATTTCTTCCGGCTTTTTCACCACGCTGGCGGTGAGGTTTTCGTTGCCGTTTTCGGTAATCACAATGTCGTCTTCAATACGAATGCCGATCCCACGATATTGTTCTGGTACATCCGCATCCGGCGCAATATACAGACCAGGCTCTACGGTCAGCACCATACCCGGTTCAAGAATGCGCGAGCGCTCCTGGCCATAAACGCCCACATCATGGACATCCAGTCCTAACCAGTGGCTAAGGCCATGCATAAAGAAAGGACGATGGGCGTTCTGAGCGATCAGTTCATCAACATCACCTTTCAGGATGCCGAGTTTTACCAGGCCGCTAACCATGATGCGCACTACTTCACTGGTGACTTCCAGAATGGAGGTTCCCGGACGATACAGACGCAAGCTGGTTTCGAGAGATTCCAGCACAATGTCGTAGATTTCGCGCTGGGCCTGGGTGAATTTGCCGTTGACCGGGAAGGTACGGGTGATATCGCCCGCGTAACCTTTATATTCACAACCAGCATCAATCAACACCAGGTCGCCGTCGCGCAGTTCACACTCGTTTTCGGTGTAATGCAGAATGCAGCCGTTTTCACCACTGCCGACAATGGTGTTATAGGAAGGATAGCGCGCACCGTGGCGGTTGAATTCGTGGTGAATTTCGCCTTCCAGATGGTACTCGAACATCCCCGGACGGCATTTTTCCATCGCCCGGGTATGCGCCAGTGCGGTGATTTCACCCGCGCGGCGAAGTACGGCAATCTCTTCCGGCGATTTGAACAGGCGCATTTCATGAACAATGGGACGCCAGTCGATCATCGTTGCTGGCGCGGTGAGATTTTGCCGCGAGCCTTTACGCAGTTTTTCCAGCGCACTATTCACGATTTCATCAGCATATGCATATTCGCCCTGGGCGTGGTAAACCACATCCAGACCATTAAGTAGTTGATAAAGTTGCTGATTGATTTCGCTGAACGCCAGAGCGCGATCAACGCCCAGTTTCTCTGGCGCGGCATCCTGACCTAAACGACGGCCAAACCAGATCTCCGCCGTCAGGTCGCGCACGCGGTTAAACAAAACGCTGTGGTTATGAGTGTCATCGCTTTTAATCAGCACCAGCACCGCTTCCGGTTCATTAAAGCCGGTGAAGTACCAGAAGTCGCTGTTCTGACGATAGGGGTATTCGCTGTCGGCGCTACGGGTCACTTCTGGTGCCGCAAAAATCAGCGCGGCGCTGCCGGGTTGCATTTGCTCCACCAGGGCCTGACGGCGGCGCTGAAATTCCTGCTGAGATATCTCACTCATAACACTCTCCTTACGTTTTTTGTTTTTAGTGTAGAGTTGGTTTTTGTACTTCTGGTGCGGTCGGTTGCGGATGAGTAAAGGTGTCGTGGCATAACAGCGCGGCAACACGGACGTACTCGATGATCTCTTCAAGCGACATTTCCAGCTCTTCTTGATCTTCGTCTTCGTCGTAGCCCAGTTGCGCGATGTTACGCAGATCGTCAATGGCTTCGCCAGTTTCACCGGTCACTTTATCCAGCTTCGGCTGAGTGACGCCAAGACCGAGCAGGAAGTGATTTACCCAGCCTGCCAACGCATCAGCGCGATCGAAAACGCTAACGTCATCGCCATCAGGCAGATAAAGCTGAAAAAGGAAGCCGTCATCTTGCAAGGCATCACTGGTGGCAGAGTGCATTTTGCGCAATGCCTGGGCAAGTTCATGCCCGAAAGCCATACCTTCGTTCGTCAGGTCGTGAAGCAGCGGCAGCCAGGAGCTGTCATCATTACCGCCACATATCATCCCACTGATTAAACCATGCATCTCAGCAGGGGTCAGACCTGTCCCTTGTTGGTTCAGATACTGGTTCATTTCATTGTAACCAGGCATTTCGTTCTGTATTGACATAAGCATTCGGCATCAAAGGGAGGAAGATTCATGATATGCTATCACTTTGGACCCTGGTGGACCAGAAAAGGGCTTGTCTCATTGCACCAGGGTAGCTATAGTTTCGCCCCTTCGCAGACCAAAGGTCTGAAGGCGAAGGCAGCGCAGTCAATCAGCAGGAAGGTGGCATGTCTGCACAACCCGTCGATATCCAAATTTTTGGCCGTTCACTGCGTGTGAACTGCCCGCCTGACCAAAGGGATGCGTTGAATCAGGCTGCGGACGATCTGAACCAACGGTTGCAAGATCTGAAAGAACGCACTAGAGTCACAAATACTGAACAGTTGGTTTTCATTGCCGCATTGAATATCAGCTACGAGTTAGCGCAAGAAAAAGCGAAGACTCGTGACTACGCGGCAAGTATGGAACAGCGTATTCGGATGCTGCAACAGACCATAGAACAAGCGTTACTTGAACAAGGCCGCATCACCGAAAAAACGAACCAAAACTTTGAATGACACTTTCCGGTTTACTGTGGTAGAGTAACCGTGAAGACAAAATTTCTCTGAGATGTTCGCAAGCGGGCCAGTCCCCTGAGCCGATATTTCATACCACAAGAATGTGGCGCTCCGTGGTTGGTGAGCATGCTCGGTCCGTCCGAGAAGCCTTAAAACTGCGACGACACATTCACCTTGAACCAAGGGTTCAAGGGTTACAGCCTGCGGCGGCATCTCGGAGATTCCCTTCTTATCTGGCACCAGCCATGACGCAACTACCAGAACTCCCACTGACATTATCCCGACAAGAAATCCGTAAAATGATTCGGCAGCGTCGTCGTGCGTTAACGCCGGAGCAACAACGTGAAACGGGCCAGCTGGCTGCCATGCGGATGATGAGTTATCCCCCTGTTGTGATGGCGCATACGGTCGCTGTTATTTCTCTCTTTTGATGGCGAACTCGACACCCAGCCGCTCATAGAGCAACTCTGGCGCGCAGGTAAGCGCGTGTATCTTCCAGTTTTACATCCCTTTAGTGCCGGTAATTTACTGTTCCTGAATTACCATCCTAAGAGTGAACTGGTGATGAACAGGTTGAAGATCCACGAGCCAAAACTGGACGTGCGTGACGTGCTACCCCTTTCCCGATTAGACGTCCTGATAACGCCGCTGGTCGCCTTTGATGTGTTCGGTCAACGCCTCGGAATGGGCGGTGGATTTTATGATCGGACATTGCAAAACTGGCAGCACTACAACATGCAGCCAGTAGGTTATGCCCATGATTGCCAGTTGGTGGAAAAACTCCCCGTAGAAGAATGGGACGTCCCGCTGCCTGCGGTGGTTACGCCATCGAAAATCTGGGAGTGGTGAGGGCGACACACCTGCATCGCCCTGATTGACATCGTTGATTCTTTGACCTAATTTAGTGAGTAAGGGTAAGGGAGGATTACTCCTCCCCTGTGACTGACTGTTAATAAGCTCCGAAACTTATGAGTAACAGTACAATCAGTATGATGACAAGTCGCATCATAACCCTTCTCCTTTAAGCCCTCGCTTCGGTGAGGGCTTTACCGTTACAGCCCTGTGCTGCCCCGTCATCGTAAATCCTCTTTGAATAAACACAACGCATTGATCTAGCTTTAATTTATTTCTTCGAGCAGGCTCGCAAAGGCGATTACACAGCGATGCAAAGGCCGTAATTAGCGCGGTAAAAGGGAATAAAAAAACGGGCAAGTCAGTGACCTGCCCGTTGATTGTCAGAGAAGGGGAATTAGTACAGCAGACGGGCGCGAACAGTACCCGGAATAGCTTTCATGGCCTGTAACGCTTTTTCAGCAACGTCTTCGTCAGCTTCAATATCAATAACGACGTAACCCATCTGGGCAGAAGTTTGCAGATATTGCGCGGCAATGTTGACGCCCTGCTCGGCAAATATTTTGTTCAGCGCAGTCAGCACGCCCGGGCGGTTTTCGTGAATGTGCATCAGACGGCGTCCACCATGCAACGGCAGCGAGACTTCCGGGAAGTTCACCGCAGAGAGTGTGGAGCCATTGTCAGAGTACTTGATTAATTTGCCCGCAACTTCCAGGCCGATATTCTCCTGCGCTTCCTGAGTCGAACCGCCAATGTGTGGCGTCAGAAGGACGTTGTCGAATTCGCACAGCGGAGAGGTAAACGGATCGCTGTTAGTCGCCGGTTCCGTCGGGAATACGTCGATTGCCGCCCCCGCCAGATGTTTGCTCGCCAGCGCGTCACACAGCGCCGGAATATCAACCACCGTTCCGCGCGAAGCGTTAATCAGTAGCGAGCCCGGCTTCATCAGCGAGATCTCTTTCGCGCCCATCATATTTTTGGTAGATGCATTCTCTGGCACATGCAGACTCACTACATCGCTCATATTCAGCAGGTCGGAAAGATGCTGTACCTGAGTGGCGTTGCCCAGCGGCAGTTTGTTTTCAATATCATAAAAGTAAACATACATTCCCAGCGATTCAGCCAGAATGCCCAATTGCGTACCAATATGACCGTAGCCGATGATACCCAGCTTTTTGCCGCGCGCTTCAAAAGAGCCTGCGGCCAGCTTGTTCCATACGCCACGGTGCGCTTTGGCGTTGGCTTCCGGCACTCCGCGTAATAGCAGCAGAAGTTCGCCAATCACCAGCTCAGCAACGGAACGCGTATTTGAAAACGGGGCATTAAATACCGGGATCCCGCGTTTTGCCGCAGCATTCAAATCAACCTGGTTGGTCCCAATGCAGAAACAGCCAATAGCGACCAGTTTTTCAGCCGCGTTGATCACGTCTTCGGTCAGATGGGTACGGGATCGCAAGCCGATGAAGTGGGCATCGCGGATGGATTCTTTTAATTGTTCATCATCCAGCGCGCCTTTGTGAAATTCGATGTTGGTGTAACCTGCCGCGCGAAGGCTTTCGAGCGCCTTTTGATGCACGCCTTCTACCAGCAGAAACTTAATCTTGTCTTTCTCCAGCGATACCTTTGCCATTTACCCAATCCTGTCTTTGAAATGTTGTGTGCGGATTTGCGTCCGCCTTTCAACATATCAAAAAATAATATTGCGGCAATATGAACGTTTGCGTCGCGATGTTGAGGAAATATCACGCAAAGGTATTTCTTGGATGAATATGCTGGTTTAGAGGATTTATTTAGAGCAATCGACAATAGCCTGGTAAAAACGTGACACATGTCACCAAATTTAACGAAGAGAATTTTTTTAACGGGGGAGGTTCCCCCGTCAGATCATTTCACAATGGTTTTGACACCGTCAGGTGTGCCAATCAGCGCAACGTCCGCGCCACGGTTAGCAAACAAGCCAACGGTCACCACGCCAGGAATCGCATTTATAGCGTTTTCCATCGCGATCGGGTCAAGGATTTCCATGCCGTGGACGTCGAGGATCACGTTGCCATTATCGGTCACCACACCCTGACGGTATTCCGGACGACCGCCCAGTTTCACCAGCTGGCGCGCCACTGCACTACGTGCCATCGGGATAACTTCTACTGGCAGCGGGAATTTGCCCAGAATATCAACCTGCTTGGAAGCATCTGCAATACAGATAAATTTTTCCGCAACCGAAGCAATGATTTTTTCACGAGTCAGCGCCGCGCCGCCGCCTTTGATCATTTGCATGTGGCCGTTGATTTCATCTGCGCCATCAACGTAGATGCCAAGGCTGTCGACTTCGTTGAGATCAAAAACGTGAATGCCGAGGCTTTTTAGTTTTTCAGTGGAAGCATCTGAACTGGAAACGGCCCCTTCAATCTGGCCTTTCATTGTACCGAGCGCGTCAATAAAGTGTGCGGCGGTGGAACCTGTACCTACACCAACAATGGTGCCGGGCTGAACATACTGAAGTGCCGCCCATCCTACTGCTTTTTTCAATTCATCCTGCGTCATGATCGTTTCGCCTGTGGTATGAAATTTCACACGCATTATATACAAAAAAAGCGATTCAGACCCCGTTGGCAAGCCGCGTGGTTAACTCATCCATAAAATAACGGGCAATGTTGCTCTTCAGGAAAAAGATAGACAAGGGGCCTGATATTCAGCTCCACTGCATAAACCGTTGCACCAACTCTCCGTTCTCCCGCGCAGACGCAATGGGATTATTGGCCGATAAACCAACCTTTACAACACACGGCCTGGGTACTTCACAAAGGCTTAGAAAGCACGGTATTGCCAACCAAAATGTCCACTATGACCGCTTTTGTATGCGTTAAATACTCTGTAACCAAAGCAAAATTATGTCATAGTTCGGCATGAGAATATTTGAGGAGCAGGTTAGAGAAATGAAACGCCCGGACTACAGGACATTACAGGCACTGGATGCGGTGATACGTGAACGAGGATTTGAGCGCGCGGCACAAAAGTTGTGCATTACGCAATCAGCCGTCTCACAGCGCATTAAGCAACTGGAAAATATGTTCGGGCAGCCGCTGTTGGTGCGAACAGTTCCCCCGCGCCCGACAGAACAAGGGCAAAAATTACTGGCACTGCTTCGCCAGGTCGAGCTGCTGGAAGAAGAGTGGCTGGGCGATGAACAAACCGGTTCCACCCCACTACTGCTCTCGCTGGCAGTCAACGCCGACAGTCTGGCAACCTGGTTGCTTCCGGCACTGGCTCCTGTACTGGCTGATTCGCCTATTCGTCTGAACTTACAGGTAGAAGATGAAACTCGCACCCAGGAGCGTCTGCGCCGAGGTGAAGTGGTCGGCGCGGTGAGTATTCAACATCAGGCGCTGCCTAGTTGCCTGGTCGATAAACTTGGCGCGCTCGACTATCTGTTCGTCAGCTCCAAACCGTTTGCCGAGAAATACTTCCCCAACGGAGTAAGCCGCTCTGCGCTGCTCAAAGCACCAGTAGTCGCGTTTGACCATCTTGACGATATGCACCAGGCATTTTTGCAGCAAAATTTCGATCTGCCGCCAGGTAGCGTACCGTGCCATATCGTTAACTCGTCCGAAGCCTTCGTGCAGCTCGCTCGCCAGGGTACAACCTGCTGTATGATCCCACACCTGCAAATTGAAAAAGAATTGGCCAGCGGAGAGTTGATTGATCTGACGCCCGGGCTATTCCAACGGCGAATGCTCTACTGGCATCGCTTTGCCCCAGAAAGCCGCATGATGCGTAAAGTCACTGATGCTTTGCTCGACTATGGTCACAAAGTGCTTCGTCAGGATTAATCAATCAGTTAACGCCTGGTAGCACATATCAGGCGTTTTTTCTTTTTTTCTTTTTTATTCTTTGAATAACGTCACAAAACAGACTAATCTCACACGGCAAAAAACGACGCCCCATTCCATTTTTTTTGCTGGCGACAAACCCGTATAAAAAGCTCACCGTAAGCGCAAACACCCTCATTTTTATTGCGTTTTATGGAGCAAATAATGTCAAACGTGCAAGAGTGGCAACAGCTTGCCAACAAGGAGTTGAGCCGTCGGGAGAAAACCGTCGACTCACTGGTTCAGCAAACGGCGGAAGGGATCGCCATCAAGCCACTGTATACCGAAGCCGATCTCGACAATCTGGAAGTGACCGGTACCCTTCCTGGCTTGCCGCCCTATGTTCGTGGTCCCCGCGCAACCATGTATACCGCCCAACCGTGGACCATCCGTCAGTATGCCGGTTTCTCGACCGCCAAAGAGTCCAACACTTTTTATCGCCGTAACCTGGCTGCCGGGCAAAAAGGTCTTTCCGTGGCGTTTGACCTTGCCACCCACCGTGGCTACGACTCCGATAACCCGCGCGTGGCGGGCGATGTTGGCAAAGCGGGCGTCGCTATCGACACCGTAGAAGATATGAAGGTGCTCTTCGACCAAATCCCGCTGGATAAAATGTCGGTTTCGATGACCATGAACGGCGCAGTCCTGCCAGTGCTGGCCTTTTATATCGTGGCGGCAGAAGAGCAAGGCGTTCCCCCCGATAAACTGACGGGTACAATTCAGAACGATATCCTCAAAGAGTACCTCTGCCGCAATACCTATATTTACCCACCGAAACCTTCTATGCGCATTATCGCTGACATTATCGCCTGGTGTTCCAGCAATATGCCGCGCTTCAATACCATTAGCATCAGCGGCTACCACATGGGCGAAGCCGGTGCGAACTGTGTGCAACAGGTGGCGTTTACTCTCGCCGATGGGATTGAGTACATCAAAGCAGCTCTCTCTGCTGGCTTAAAAATTGATGACTTCGCCCCGCGCCTGTCGTTCTTCTTTGGTATCGGCATGGACCTGTTTATGAACGTCGCCATGCTGCGTGCCGCACGCTATCTCTGGAGCGAAGCAGTAAGCGGGTTTGGTGCCAAAGATCCGAAATCGCTGGCGCTACGCACCCACTGTCAAACCTCCGGCTGGAGTCTCACCGAACAGGATCCGTATAACAACGTTATCCGCACCACCATTGAAGCGTTGGCAGCTACCCTTGGCGGAACCCAGTCGCTGCATACAAATGCCTTTGATGAAGCGCTTGGTTTGCCGACCGATTTTTCGGCTCGTATTGCCCGTAACACCCAGATCATTATTCAGGAAGAGTCTGAACTCTGTCGCACCGTCGATCCGCTGGCCGGTTCTTATTACGTTGAGTCACTAACCGATCAGATCGTGAAACAGGCCAGAGCCATCATTGATCAGATCGACGAAGCCGGAGGCATGGCGAAGGCGATCGAAGCAGGTCTGCCAAAAAGGATGATCGAAGAAGCGTCTGCTCGTGAACAGTCGTTGATCGACCAGGGCAAACGCGTGATCGTCGGCGTCAACAAGTACAAACTGGATCACGAAGATGAAACTGATGTCCTTGAAATCGACAACGTGATGGTGCGTAACGAGCAAATTGCTTCGCTGGAACGCATTCGCGCCACCCGTGATGATGCCGCCGTAACCGCCGCATTGAACGCTCTGACTCACGCTGCACAGCATAACGAAAACCTGCTGGCTGCCGCTGTTAATGCGGCTCGCGTTCGCGCGACGCTGGGTGAAATATCCGATGCGCTGGAAGCCGCTTTTGACCGTTATCTGGTACCGAGCCAGTGCGTTACCGGCGTCATTGCGCAAAGCTATCATCAGTCGGAAAAATCAGCCTCCGAGTTTGATGCAATTGTTGCGCAAACGGAGCTGTTCCTTGCCGACAATGGTCGTCGCCCGCGCATTCTGATCGCCAAAATGGGACAAGATGGACACGATCGCGGAGCGAAAGTTATTGCCAGCGCCTATTCTGATCTTGGTTTCGACGTTGATTTGAGTCCCATGTTCTCCACGCCGGAAGAGATCGCCCGCCTGGCAGTGGAAAACGACGTTCATGTGGTGGGCGCATCCTCGCTTGCAGCAGGACATAAAACGCTGATCCCGGAACTGGTTGAAGCCCTGAAAAAATGGGGGCGCGAAGATATTTGCGTGGTCGCCGGTGGCGTTATTCCGCCGCAAGATTATGCCTTCCTGCAAGAGCGTGGCGTGGCGGCGATTTACGGTCCTGGAACTCCCATGCTTGACAGCGTGCGTGATGTGCTGAACCGGATTAGCCAACATCATGATTAACGAAGCCACGCTGGCAGACAGCATTCGACGCCTGCGTCTGGGTGAGCGAGCCACGCTCGCCCAGGCCATGACGCTGGTTGAGAGCCGTCACCCTCGCCATCAGGCACTCAGCACTCAACTGCTTGATGCCATCATGCCGTTTGTGGTAACGCCCTGCGACTGGGCGTTACGGCACGCCAGGAGCAGGAAAAAGTACCTTTCTTGAAGCCTTTGGCATGTTACTGATTCGCCAGGGGCTTAAGGTCGCAGTGATTGCCGTCGATCCCAGCAGCCCAGTGACCGGTGGCAGCATCCTTGGGGATAAGACTCGTATGACCGAACTGGCGCGTGCCGATGCAGCATTTATTCGCCCGGTTCCGTCATCTGGTCACCTTGGCGGCGCCAGCCAGCGGGCGCGGGAGTTAATGCTGTTATGTGAAGCGGCGGGTTATGACGTGGTGATCGTTGAAACCGTCGGCGTCGGGCAGTCAGAAACGGAAGTCGCCCGCATGGTGGACTGCTTTATCTCGCTGCAAATTGCCGGTGGCGGCGATGATCTCCAGGGCATTAAAAAGGGACTGATGGAAGTGGCAGATCTGATTGTCATCAACAAAGATGATGGTGATAACCACACAAATGTCGCCATTACCCGCCATATGTACGAAAGCGCTCTGCATATTCTGCGCCGCAAATATGACGAATGGCAGCCACAGGTCCTCACCTGTAGCGCACTGGAAAAATGCGGTATCGATGAGATATGGCGCGCAATTATTGATTTCAAAACCGCACTGACTACCAGTGGTCGTTTACAACAGGTGCGGCAACAACAATCGGTGGAATGGCTGCGTAAACAGACCGAAGAAGAGGTACTGCACCACCTGTTCACTAATGAAGATTTCGATCGCTACTACAGCCAAACGCTACTGGCGGTCAAAAATAATATGCTCTCGCCGCGTACAGGTTTGCGGCAGCTCAGTGATTTTATCCAGACTCAGTATTTTAATTAAGGGAATTTTTATGTCTTATCAGTATGTTAATGTAACCATCATCAACAAGGTGGCGGTCATTGAGTTTAACTATGCCCGCAAACTCAATGCGTTAAGTAAAGTCTTTATTGATGACCTGATTCAGGCATTAAACGATCTCAACCGTCCAGAAATCCGTTGCATCATTCTGCGCGCCCCAGGTGGTTCCAAAGTCTTTTCCGCAGGCCACGACATTCATGAGTTGCCGTCAGGAGGTCGCGATCCGCTCTCTTACGATGATCCGCTACGTCAAATTACCCGCGTGATCCAAAAATGCCCCAAACCGGTAATTTCGATGGTCGAAGGTAGTGTCTGGGGCGGTGCCTTTGAAATGATCATGAGCTCTGATCTGATCATCGCCGCCAGTACTTCTACTTTCTCAATGACGCCAGTCAACCTGGGCGTACCGTATAACCTGGTGGGGATCCACAACCTGACTCGTGACGCGGGCTTCCACATTGTCAAAGAGCTGATTTTTACCGCTTCGCCAATCACCGCTCAACGCGCGCTGGCTGTTGGCATTCTCAACCACGTTGTTGAGGCCGATGAACTGGAAGATTTCACCTTACAAATGGCTCACCACATTTCCGAAAAAGCGCCGTTAGCCATTGCAGTAATCAAGGAAGAGCTGCGCGTGTTGGGTGAAGCGCACACCATGAATTCAGATGAATTTGAGCGTATTCAAGGGATGCGCCGGGCGGTTTATGACAGCGAAGATTATCAGGAAGGTATGAACGCCTTCCTGGAAAAACGTAAACCTAATTTCGTCGGTCATTAATGATCCACGAACTAAGGAGCAAAGGATGAATATTACCCGGACAAGGATGACCGCCGATGAAGCGGCGGAAATTATCCAGCACAATGATATGGTGGCATTCAGTGGTTTTACCCCTGCAGGTTCGCCCAAGGCTCTTCCTGTCGCCATTGCCCGTCGCGCCAATGAACAACATGAGGCGAAAAAACCGTATCAAATTCGCCTGCTGACCGGAGCGTCGATTAGCGCCGCCGCCGATGACATTCTCTCTGAAGCTGACGCCGTTTCATGGCGCGCGCCATATCAGACATCATCGGGATTACGTAAAAAGATCAATCAGGGGTCGGTTAGTTTTGTTGATCTGCATTTGAGCGAAGTTGCGCAAATGGTCAACTACGGCTTTTTCGGCGACATCGATGTTGCGGTAATTGAAGCCTCAGCCCTCGCTCCGGATGGTCGCGTCTGGTTAACCAGTGGGATAGGTAATGCCCCGACCTGGTTGCTGCGTGCAAAGAAAGTGATCATTGAACTCAATCATTATCACGATCCGCGCGTTGCAGAGCTGGCGGATATTGTGACTCCTGGCGCGCCACCGCGGCGCAATAGCGTGTCGATCTTCCATGCGATGGATCGCGTCGGTACCCGCTATGTACAAATCGATCCGAAAAAAATTGTCGCCGTCGTGGAAACCAACTTACCTGATGCAGGTAACTCGCTGGATAAACAAAATCCCATGTGCCAGCAAATCGCCGACAATGTGGTCACCTTCTTGTTGCACGAAATGGCGCAGGGCCGCATTCCGCGGGAATTTCTGCCACTGCAAAGCGGGGTAGGCAACATCAATAATGCGGTAATGGCGCGTCTGGGGGAAAACCCGGAAATTCCTCCATTTATGATGTATTCAGAAGTGCTACAGGAGTCTGTGGTTCATCTTCTGGAAACCGGCAAAATTACCGGGGCCAGCGCCTCCAGTCTGACAATTTCTGCCGATTCACTGCGCAAGATTTACGCCAATATGGATTACTTCGCCAGTCGCATTGTGTTACGTCCGCAAGAGATTACCAATAACCCAGAAATTATCCGCCGCCTTGGTGTTATCGCTCTGAATGTCGGCCTCGAGTTTGATATTTACGGCCACGCCAACTCAACGCACGTAGTCGGCGTTAATTTAATGAATGGTATCGGCGGTAGCGGTGATTTTGAACGCAACGCGTATCTGTCGATCTTTATGGCACCGTCGATTGCTAAAGAAGGCAAGATCTCAACCGTCGTGCCTATGTGCAGCCATGTTGATCACAGCGAACACAGCGTGAAAGTGATCATCACAGAACAAGGGATCGCCGACTTGCGTGGCCTCTCTCCACTTCAGCGCGCGCGCACTATCATCGATAACTGCGCACATCCGATGTACCGTGACTATCTGCACCGCTATCTGGAGAATGCACCCGGCGGGCATATTCACCACGATCTTAGCCACGTTTTCGATCTGCATCGTAATTTGATCGAAACGGGCTCAATGCTGGGTTAATCGCTCGTACCGTCACGATCTTCAGCAATTTGCTGTAGCAGCGTGGCGGTATAGCGATGATTTTTCAGTGAATAAAGGTATTCCTGCATATACATTGGCGTATGCGGTGCATCAAAATATTTCAACGTAGCTGGGTTCACCAGCCGCCATGCAAAATGTGGGATCACCGTAAGAAAATGTCCGTGCTCAACGGCGCTGATTTTGGCCATAAAACTGTATGGGCGATAAATAATTGTTGGATTGATCCCACAAGGGCGCATGTTCGCATCTATCATCGCTTCATAATTAGCACGGTTTTGAAAGCGCATCTGTAACCAGGGCAACTCCTGTAATAACTCCTGCTCCTGACGCTCTTCATAACGGCGAGAAACGAGAAACCCCAGTCGCAGCGGCGGCAGTTCACTCATTGTTAGATTATCCAACCCGTGTACACGAGCGGAAACATGCTGCGGAGAGATAATAAAATCAAGCTGACGATAGAAGAGATTGTCGATAACCTCATTTTCGCTGAATTCAACCGGCTGGGCCGTCACGCCTTCGTACTTATCACCCAGGCTAATTAACTGATCAAAAATAATCGTCGGATAGGTATTATCGATACCAATCACAATTTCACGAGAACGACGTCCAGAATTATGAATTTCATTATCGATAGCAGAAAGCCGTTGGTAAACCGGGAAGAGCTTTTGATAAAGCTCCTGCCCGGCTTTATTAAGGCTGATGTTATTATCTTTACGGGTAAATAATGTATAACCAATTTGCTCCTCTAGCGCGGCAATACTTTTGCCGAACGGCGAAGCAGTCATATGTAACTTTTCTGCCGCTCGGGCAATATTATTGGTTTGCGCTAATAAAATAAAATTGCGCATCTTTTTCGAAATAAAAATATCCATCGCCGCTTCCTCCAAACATCCCTGTCCGCTTAACCGTTTCAGTAAGTTAATCCTTAATGAAATCGCAAGCAAAGATAGGTGCTTATGTCATGGTTTTACAGAAAATTACAGAAAAAAGAGGCGATATCAGATAAAGACATTAGCCCGACAATGAGTCGGGCTACAAGTATTATTGTGCGGCAGGTGTTTTAGCGGGTTGTTGATCCACTGGTTCTAACTGGAAGACCACATCGACCTGATCATCAAACTGAATAGCGGCCTGCTCGTAAGTTTCCTGGGCGGAAACCGGTGCGGCATCGGCTTTCATCATGCGTACCATTGGGCTGGGCTGATAATTGGAAACATGGTAGCGCACGCTATATACCGGCCCCAGTTTGCGATTAAAGCCGTTCGCCAGCTCCTGAGCCTGATGAATCGCGTTATCAATCGCTGCCTTACGCGCTTTGTCTTTATAGGCATCTGGCTGTGCCACGCCCAACGACACAGAACGAATTTCGTTGAGTCCGGCCTTCAGCGCGCCATCCAGCAAGGAATTCAGTTTGTCTAACTGACGAAGCGTGACTTCCACCGTTCTCACGGCACGATAGCCTTTCAGGATACTTTTACCATCCTGGTAATCGTAGTCTGGCTGGGTACGCAAATTCGCGGAACTGATATCTTTTTTCGCGATCTGATTGAGTTCAAGGAAAGAAATATATTGCGCGACACGCTCATCCGCCTGCTTCTTGGCAGAAGCGGCGTCCTTCGCCGTCACGTTAACTTCAATAGCAAGAATAGCGATATCTGGCACCGCATCAACGCTTGCCGTTCCTGAAGTGACAATGTGCGGACCATCCGGTAGTTCATTGGCCTGCACAGCCATCCCGCTGAAACCCATCAATGCCGCCAGGGCGATAACTTTGAACTTCACGTTAGTCTCTCCGTGTTAATTGACTTGCCCAAAATTCAGGACCTCTGGAGGCAAGCTTAGCGTCTCTGTTTTATTTTTCCATCAGATAGCGCCTAACTGAACAAGGCTTGTGCATGAGCAACCCCCTCTTTCGCCAGTTGTAGGGCGATAATCCACATAACGCAGCCCACCACGAGATTGATAATGCGCTGCGCTTTGGCGGTACGCAAACGCGGCGCCAGCCAGGCGGCTAATAACGCCAGACCAAAAAACCACAGGAAAGAGGCACTGATCGTCCCGAGCGCAAACCAACGTTTGGGATCTGGCTCAAGTTGCCCGCCCAGACTGCCCAATACCACAAAGGTATCCAGGTAAACATGCGGATTCAGCCAGGTTACTGCCAGCATAGTGGCAATAATTTTCCAACGTCCCTGCTTCATCACTTCAGCACTAACCAGCTCAATATTGCTGCTCATCGCCGTTTTAAAAGCACCAAAGCCATACCACAGCAAGAAGGCCACACCGCCCCAGGTCACCAGCGCCAGCAACCACGGTGACTGCATCAATAACGCGCTACCACCAAAAATCCCGGCGCAAATCAGGACCAAATCGCTTATCGCGCAGAGCAAAGCAATCATAATGTGGTACTGACGGCG
The DNA here is from genome assembly GCF_004745185.1 of Escherichia sp. E2661. Classification (NCBI taxonomy): domain Bacteria; kingdom Pseudomonadati; phylum Pseudomonadota; class Gammaproteobacteria; order Enterobacterales; family Enterobacteriaceae; genus Escherichia; species Escherichia sp. E2661. Next base: position 26,942 of record NZ_PDIG01000027.1, on the reverse strand, counting down.
AATGCCCTGATTCATCACAAAAGCATTTTGCGGGCCAAGCGGTAGAATCATAGCAGCACCAAGTGCAAGACCTTGAAAATAATAAGAAAACACGTTGAACATTCCGAACTAATTATCTGATAAAGAGACTATAGCGCGGGATTGTTATTAGATAAAATTTATAATGCTAATAGCATATAAATAATTTTAATAAAAAAATAAATAATTCTATTCGGTAACTGATTTTAGGATAAAGATCTCATCTTCCCCATAACATAAACGGCGTTATGGCTCTCTTTCCTGCTAGCGTTGTAAAGGACTAACACTATGCAAGCCTATGATCTCACTCTTCTCCCCTACCCTATCCACGAAAATATGCCGCGCCAACAAGGTTGGTGCTTTGGCCTACCGCCAGGCATAACGCCCGAACAGTGGCCGCTGGATCCAAATAATGGTTTCCCATTGAATCATGGATTTACCCTGCTGTTGCCGGAAGATTATCGGATTTATGGGCCAGAGATTGTCGCGTTATCCTTCTTTGCTGTTGCGCCCGAGCACAACGATGGCGGAACACCCTGTACGGAAGCAATATTGGATGTGTTTGAGAATTTTGAATCCTGCCCCCCACCCAAAGATCCAGACCTTTATGTTTTCTGGCAGGCAGAAAAGCAACGACATCCACGGCTATTTCGGATGGAAGATATATTAGGCTGTTCTTATGCCGTAATCTTACTCACCCAGCACGAGTTCAACGGCCCATTTTGTGAGCCACCTGAACTTATACCTAACCACTATCGCGACCAGCAAGATACGCCAGAATGGCTGACTATTGGCAGTGCGTTTAGTTATTTTCAGGCTAACGTCAGGCCAAAAGATACGCCTGAAAGCAATTTTGTATACCGTAAAATGGGCACCATTCCTGAGCAGTCGCTGGCTTTCAATCTGGCGATTTCATGCGAGCCGCGCGCTTTTGATCCTAATGCGGGAATTAGCCCCACAGAAAGAAATAATACGGAATATCAGTCCATTCGTTATTTTTCTAAAGATGCAGAGGGAAAGAGTAAATGTGAAACTCACCAGTGGCATAGCGCTCATCAGCTTGATCATCTCGGTGGTTCAATGGCGCCCGTGCAGTCTATACCAAACGAAATGTCGCCTTATTATATTGAGTTTGAGGAGTATTTCGGCGGGTATAATTTTGGTGCGGGTAATGCCTGGCTGGACTTTAAAAATATGAAGTTTGATTTTAGTTGTTAAAGTTTACAGCTTTTAATATTAATGACGACAAATAAAATTACAGAAGGAACTGACATGATATTCAAACCATTCTTACTCTCTGTGTTATCAGGATCACTTCTGATATCTACACCCAATTTTACCGCAGAAAAAATTCTACGCTATACCGATCATGAACCTTATGGCGGAATGCGTACCCAGCTAATTCAAAATACATTTTTTGCCGAAATTGAAAAAGAATCTCAGGGGCGTTTGAAAATCGAACCACACTGGAACGGTGAAACCGCCATCAGCTATGATGCACTGGCGACGATAAGCGATGGCAGTAAAGCTGATATGGGTATAGTGGTGCCGGAATACACAGCGAAACAATTGCCGCTTCATCAAATCTTCAAGAGCTTTGCTATTGGCCCGGATCATGGTACCAGTCAGGTAGAATTTTTTCGTCGCGTTTATGCAGAAATGCCTGAGTTTAACGCTGAACTTGAGCATAACAATATCGTGAATTTACAGTTTTTCCTTGGCTACCCGGTAGGTTTTTTCTCTACCAGGCCCATTGATAAATTGACTGCGCTTCAGGGAACCACCTGGCGAACAGCCAGTTTCTGGCATCGGGCTTATTTAAATCATACGGGAGCAAAAACCGTAACTTTACCGTGGAATGAGCAAATTACGACAGCACTCCGCGAGGGAAAACTCGATGGCTTAATGGTCAATCTTGATAGCGGATATGACATCCATGCTGAACGTGCTGCGCCGAATGTGTTGCTCTCCCCTTCTCTCTGGCTTGGTCATGTCTATCTGCTGGTAATGAATAAACAAACGTGGGAAAACCTTGATAAAAGAGATCGTGAGGCGATTCAACGAGCTGCCATTACAACCGAGAAAGCGCTGGGCAAGGCATTAGATAACAACCTGATCAGCATGGTAAAAACACTTGAGCAGGACGGTGCACAGGTTCGCTATCTGAAAAAATCAGAACTGGACGCCTGGCAGAAAGCAATTGGTTATCAGCAAGAGCAAACTCAGTGGGTAGAACAGCAAAATAATGAAGGCGTGGAGAAAGCCGGGGAAGTCATGCAAAAAGTTGCCAATATACTAGATGAAACAATGCGTTAAATTGGTAGTGCGCCCATGAACTTCATGGGCGCTTCACATGATTAACGTGTTACCGCTCCGCTCTCTTTATTTTCTTTCACCCGCTTAAAGTTCACATCCATTTGCGGATACGGGAAGCTGATACCAGCAGCATCAAATTCACGTTTAATACGTTCCAGCACATCCCAGTACACGTTTTGCAGATCGCCACTGTTGCTCCAGGCACGAACGACGAAATTAATCGACGATGCGCCAAGTTCGTTCAGGCGTACGGTAATTTCACGATCTTTTAAAATACGATCTTCGGACTGAATAATATCGGTCAGGATCTGCTTAACCTGATCGATATCAGAATCATACGCTACGCCAATAATAAATTCGTTACGGCGCGCCGGCTCACGAGAGAAGTTAATAATATTACCGGCAATAATTTTACCGTTCGGAATAACAATTATTTTACCGTCTGCGGTACGCATGGTGGTGGAGAAAATCTGCACACTCTGCACAGTACCAGCAACGCCGCCGAGGTCAACATATTCTCCTGCACGGAACGGGCGGAACATAACCAGCAAAACGCCAGCAGCCAGGTTAGACAGTGACCCCTGCAAGGCCAGACCTACAGCTAAACCTGCGGCACCGAGTACGGCAATGACCGATGCGGTTTGTACGCCCACGCGGCCCAGTGCTGCAATTAACGTAAAGGCGATAATTGCATAACGGATTAATGCAGAAAGAAAATCAGCAACGGTGGCATCTATGTTACGGGAGATCATCAGGCGATTCACCGCGTTGGAAATCATCCGCGCGATAATCAAACCAACGATGATGATCGCGAGTGCCGCCACGATGTTTACAGCATAACTCAGCAACAGTGCCTGGTTATTTACCAACCAGGATCCTGCGCCGTTTATGCTATCGACAACTTTCAAATCTTCCATTCAATATTCCTTTTCAACTGACTTAAATTGGAGAAACATACTCCGCCGCCTTACGACGGGCAGTCTGACAAGGGTAAACAATAAAGCATAATTTTGCCAAATAGATCACAGATTTCTTAAGTACATCACCTTGCTTTTGGCGAAAAAAAGGTCCGCAGAGCGGGCCTCAGACAGATGACAATGTGCGCTTTGTCATGCCGGATGCGGCGTGAACGCCTTATCCGGCCTACAAAAACCTGCAAATTCAATATATTGCAGGATTCGTGTAGGCCTGATAAGCGTAGCGCATCAGGCAATTTTGCTTTTGGCGAAAAAAAAGACCCGCAAAGCGGGTCTCAGACAGATGACAATATGCGCTTTGTCATGCCGGATGCGGCGTGAACGCCTTATCCGGCCTACAAAAACCTGCAAATTCAATATATTGCAGGATACGTGTAGGCCTGATAAGCGTAGCGCATCAGGCAATTTTGCTTTTGGCGAAAAAAAAGACCCGCAGAGCGGGCCTTGAGATAAGCAGAAAGGAATATCTTACAGAACGTCGATCGCGTTCAGTTCCTGGAATGCTTTTTCCAGACGAGCGATCATCGAAGTCTGACCGGCACGCAGCCATACGCGCGGATCGTAGTATTTCTTGTTCGGCTGATCTTCGCCTTTCGGGTTGCCCAGCTGGCCCTGCAGGTAAGCTTCGTTCGCTTTGTAGTAGTTCAGAACACCTTCCCAGGTCGCCCATTGGGTGTCGGTATCGATGTTCATTTTAACTACACCGTAGCTTACGGAGTCTTTGATTTCCTGAGCAGTAGAACCGGAACCACCGTGGAATACGAAGTTCAGGCTGTTGTGCGGCAGATTGTGTTTCTTAGAAACATATTCCTGAGAGTCACGCAGGATGGTCGGAGTCAGAACAACGTTACCCGGCTTGTAAACACCGTGTACGTTACCGAAGGACGCTGCGATGGTGAAACGCGGGCTGATTTTGCTCAGCTCGGTGTATGCGTAATCAACGTCTTCCGGCTGGGTGTACAGTGCAGAAGCGTCCATGTGGCTGTTGTCCACGCCGTCTTCTTCACCACCGGTGCAACCCAGTTCGATTTCCAGAGTCATGCCGATTTTGGACATGCGCTCCAGGTATTTAGAGCAGATTTCGATGTTCTCTTGCAGAGATTCTTCAGACAGGTCAATCATGTGAGAAGAGAACAGCGGCTTACCGGTAGCAGCGAAGTGTTTTTCACCCGCGTCCAGCAGACCGTCGATCCACGGCAGCAGTTTCTTCGCGCAGTGGTCAGTGTGCAGGATAACCGGAACACCATAATGTTCAGCCATCTGATGAACGTGATGCGCACCAGAGATCGCACCCAGGATAGCAGCGCCCTGCGGAACGTCAGATTTCACGCCTTTACCAGCGATAAAGGAAGCACCACCGTTGGAGAACTGAACGATAACCGGCGCTTTAACTTTAGCAGCGGTTTCCAGTACGGCGTTGATGGAGTCAGTACCGACGCAGTTTACTGCTGGCAGTGCGAAGTTGTTTTCTTTTGCTACCTGGAAAACTTTCTGTACGTCATCACCAGTGATTACGCCAGGTTTTACGAAATCAAAAATCTTAGACATGTCTCTTGTCCTGTATCGTCGGGCCTTATACTCGTCATACTTCAAGTTACTGTGCTGCAACTCGAATTATTTAGAGTATGAAAAAGTGCGTGCTTTAAAAGCGCGCTGCAACAAGGGCAGGTTTCCCTGCCCTGTGATTTTTTACTTCTTAGCGCGCTCTTCGAGCATCGCTACTGCAGGCAGTACTTTACCTTCCACGAATTCGAGGAATGCGCCGCCGCCAGTGGAGATGTAGGAGATTTTGTCAGCAATGCCGAACAGGTCGATTGCTGCCAGAGTGTCGCCGCCGCCAGCGATGGAGAACGCTTCGCTGTCTGCGATAGCGTTAGCCACGATTTCAGTACCTTTGCGGAAGTTCGGGAATTCGAACACGCCAACCGGACCGTTCCACAGAATGGTTTTCGCATTCTTCAGGATTTCAGCCAGTTCCTGAGCGGAAGCATCACCGATATCCAGGATCTGCTCGTCAGCTTTCACATCGTTAACAGATTTCAGAGTAGCCGGAGCGGTTTCAGAGAACTCAGTCGCTACGCGAACGTCAGACGGAACCGGGATGTCGCAGATGGTCAGCAGACGTTTTGCTTCGTCAACCAGGTCAGCTTCGTACAGAGATTTACCCACATCGTGGCCTTGTGCCGCGATAAAGGTGTTAGCGATCCCACCACCTACGATCAGCTGGTCAGCGATTTTAGACAGGGAGTCCAGAACGGTCAGTTTGGTAGAAACTTTAGAACCACCAACGATAGCCACCATCGGGCGAGCAGGTTCTTTCAGTGCTTTACCCAGCGCGTCCAGTTCAGCTGCCAGCAGCGGGCCTGCGCACGCAACATCAGCGAATTTACCGATACCGTGAGTAGAAGCTTGCGCGCGGTGAGCAGTACCGAATGCGTCCATTACGAACACGTCACACAGTGCAGCGTATTTTTTGGACAGGGTTTCGTCGTCTTTCTTCTCGCCTTTGTTGAAGCGAACGTTTTCCAGAACAACCAGTTCACCTTCAGCAACGTCAACGCCGTCGAGGTAATCTTTAACCAGACGAACCGGGTTAGACAGTTTGTCTTTCAGGTAGTTAACAACCGGCAGCAGAGAGAATTCTTCGTTGTACTCGCCTTCGGTAGGACGACCCAGGTGGGAAGTTACCATCACTTTTGCGCCTTGTTTCAGGGCCAGTTCGATGGTTGGCAGAGAAGCACGGATACGCGCGTCGCTGGTTACTTTCCCGTCTTTTACTGGTACGTTCAGATCCGCACGGATAAATACACGTTTCCCAGCAAGATCCAGATCGGTCATCTTAATTACAGACATGGTGAATCCTCTCGTTGATTCTAAAAGTTTTGCAGACGCTGCTTGCGTCTTACCTGAAAGCAACAGTAGCCATAGCTAACGTCGTGTCGAGCATTCGGTTAGCAAAGCCCCATTCGTTATCGCACCAGACCAACGTTTTGATCAGGTGTGCGCCACTGACCCGGGTTTGGGTGCCATCGACAATGGCACTGTGCGGATCGTGGTTAAAATCTACAGAGACCAACGGTAATTCCGTATAGTCAACTATACCATGAAATGCACCTTGTGCTGCTTTTTGCAGCAACAGATTGACTTCATTGGCTTTTACAGGTTTCTTCACCGTTACGCTTAAATCGATTGCCGTCACATTTATGGTTGGCACACGTACCGCAATCGCTTCAAAGCGATCATTAAATTGCGGAAAAAATCGTGTGATACCTGCGGCCAGTTTGGTATCGACCGGAATGATCGACTGGCTGGCTGCCCGGGTGCGGCGCAGGTCAGGATGGTATGCATCAATAACCTGTTGATCGTGCATGGCGGAGTGAATTGTGGTCACAGTGCCGGACTCAATACCGTACGCATCATCCAACAATTTGATGACAGGAATTATGCAATTCGTGGTACAGGAAGCGTTAGAAACGATGCGGTGTTCCGCACGAAGTTGATCCTGATTGACGCCGTAAACAACGGTCGCGTCGAGATCGTTACTGCCAGGATGTGAAAAGAGCACTTTTTTGGCCCCGGCGGCAATGTGCGCTTCGCCATGCTCGCGGGTGCCATATACGCCGGTGCAGTCGAGAACCACATCAACGCCTAGTTCACGCCAGGGAAGCGATTGCAGTGAACGTTCATGCAATACGCGGATGGCATCATCACCAACAAAAAGTTGATCACGCTCCTCACGGACTTCCCATGCAAAACGGCCATGACTGGTGTCATATTTCAACAAATGCGCCATGCCCGCAGCATCCGCCAGTTCGTTGATTGCCACCACGGTAATTTCCGCACGGCGTCCTGATTCATACAAAGCACGAACCACATTACGCCCGATGCGACCGAAGCCATTTATCGCTACGCGTACGGTCATAGATCTCCTGCAAGGCTTTCCCTGAGCAAATTTGCCAGACAGAGTAATCCAGCAAATCGTTCGGGGAAACCTTACCTGTCGCAAACTGCGACTGATTGGTTAATTGTCGAACATTTAATCGACTGAAACGCTTCAGCTAGGATAAGCGAAACATGGAATAAAAGGAATGATTGTCCAGTCAAAGAAGACAATTATCTGACTTGCGTCACGTTTTCCGGCCTGATGCGTTGGAATTTATTCCACTTTGCAGAATCACGAATAAGCGTAGCAAAATCTTTTCGTTGTGCCGTCACAAACCCTGACTTATATCAGAATATGACTGATGCAGCGTCGATATTATCCGCAATACGTCCGAGTTTCGGAGTACTCCAATGATGACATTGCCCTACCCATATTCTTCCTCCGCACGCTTTTACGCGCTGCGCCTGCTCCCCGGGCAGGAAGTTCTCTCCCAATTACGCGCCTTCTCGCAGCAACAACAACTCCACGCCGCGTGGATTGCCGGTTGTACCGGCAGTCTGACTGACGTCGCCTTACGCTATGCCGGGCAAGAAAACACGGCCCTACTAAGCGGTAAGTTCGAAGTGATCGCACTGAACGGCACGCTGGAACACACTGGCGAGCATCTTCATCTCTGCGTTTCTGACCCACGCGGCGCGATGCTTGGCGGTCATATGATGTCCGGCTGTACCGTGCGGACCACGCTTGAACTGGTGATCGGCAGCCTTGAGGAACTGGCGTTTAGCCGCCAACCTTGCGCGCTTTCTGGTTACGACGAGTTGCATATTTCCCCCGTTAAATAACTATTTGCAGAGAGGTTTTCTTATGGCGCGTCGCCACTTTTCCAGTCAGGCACTGGTGTTGATCGTTATCTCTATCGCCATCAATATGATCGGCGGGCAACTGGCCAGCATGGTTAAATTACCTATTTTTCTCGACTCAATCGGTACGCTCATTAGCGCGGTACTACTTGGCCCGGTTATTGGCATGTTGACCGGCTTACTGACCAATTTACTCTGGGGATTGCTAACTGACCCGATCGCCGCCGCATTTGCGCCCGTCGCGATGGTCATCGGCCTGGTCGCCGGTTGGCTGGCGCGGGCGGGTTGGTTTCGCACTCTGCCAAAAGTCGTTGTCAGCGGCGTGATTATTACGCTTGCGGTAACGGTCGTCGCTGTACCGCTGCGTACTGCGCTGTTCGGCGGCGTGACAGGAAGCGGAGCCGATTTGTTCGTTGCCTGGATGCACTCTATGGGGCAAAACCTGGTGGAGTCGGTGGCGATTACGGTGATAGGCGCAAACCTGGTCGATAAAATTCTTACAGCAGTGATTGTCTGGCTTTTGCTCCGACAACTGCCGATTCGCACCACGCGGCATTTCCCGGCAATGGCTGCTGTGCGCTAAATGCATCCATTTACCTCATTAACACTGTGGGCATTGGCGGCCTGCACCACGTTTATCCTGCCCACACAGACAATATTGTCAGTCTATAGCGCGGCGACCTTTTTCTGCCTTATTGCGCTAAAGGCCACGCGGCGGCGGGCAAAATATGTCGTCTGGCTGATGTTCTCGCTGGGAGCCGGGCTGTGGCTGGTACACGGTGTCTGGCTAACAGAATGGCTTAGCGGCACGCCGCGTTCGCCGGAACGTTGGACGTATGCCATTACGCTCTGGTTGCGGATTCTGGCGATTGTTTCAACCTCGCAGTTGTGGATGCAATTCGTCCCCGTGCAACATTTTATCCGCGCTCTGTTTGCTTCTCGCCTGCCGCCGGGCGTCGCTTATCTGTTCGCCGGGCCGTTGTTGGTCGTTGAGCAGTTAAAACGGCAATTAGCGATTATTCATGAGGCGCAGCGCGCCCGCGGCGTGCCGCTGGATGAGGGCTGGTATCAGCGTTTACGTGCGATGCCCGCGTTAATTATTCCGCTAACACACAATGCGCTTAACGATCTTGCTGTCCGTGGTGCGGCGCTGGATATGCGGGCATTTCGAATCAACAATAGGCGCACTACGTTATGGGCACCAGCCGATAGCACCCTACAACGCGTAGCACGTTACGCCATGATCTTGCTAATGCTGGCTGAATTCGGAGTGTGGATATGGTTACGTTAGAACAGTTTCGCTATTGCCCGACACACTCAACGCATCCTCCGTTCTGTTATGACTTTCACTATGCCAAACCGGGGATGGTCGCCATCTTTGGTGACAACGGCAGTGGCAAAAGTACGCTGGCACAGCTGATGGCGGGCTGGTATCCGGACTTTCTGCCAGGAGAGATAGCCGGCACGGGGACGCTTCTCGGTACGCCCATTGGACATCTCCCGCTTAATGAGCAATCCGCCACTATCCAGCTTGTCCAGCAATCGCCCTATTTGCAACTCTCCGGCTGTACCTTTAGCGTGGAAGAAGAAGTTGCCTTTGGGCCAGAAAATCTGTGTCTTGCTGAAGAAGAGATTATGGCGCGGATTGATGCCGCCCTGACTCTGACCGAGTGCCAGCCGTTGCGCCATCGTCACCCGACAACACTCTCCGGTGGAGAGACACAGCGCGTGGTCGTTGCCTGCGCCATCGCGATGCAGCCAAAGCTCTTAATTCTTGATGAAGCCTTTAGCCGCCTGACGTCGCAGGCCAGCGAAATGCTGTTGCAGCGCTTACAACACTGGGCGTTTGAACGTGGTTCGCTGATTATTCTTTTTGAACGTCATCGCACGCCTTTCCTGAACTACTGCCAGCAGGCGTGGCACCTGCAAAACGGAGCGATCCAGCCATTATGTTAACGTTAAATCAGGTAACTTATCGCTGGCCAGGTGCAGTAACGGATTGTCTTTTCGACATTTCTCTGCAACTCAAACAAGGTGAATGGTTGGCACTGACCGGCGACAATGGCGCGGGAAAATCGACGCTGTTGCGGATAATGGCAGGTCTTCTTACGCCCACAGCCGGTACGGTTATGCTGCAACAACAGGCGATGAAAAAGCTGAAAAACCGCCAGCGCGCGGCAAAGATTGGCGTACTGTTTCAGGAAGCGGAAAACCAACTGTTTCACAGCACCGTCGCCGACGAGATCGCATTTGGTTTGAAACTGCAAAAATGCCAGGCGGATGAAATCACTCAACGTACCAATGCTGCTCTGCAATGCTGTCAGTTAGCAGATGTTGCCAGTGCGCATCCGTTAGATCTGCATAGTGCGCAGCGACGGATGGTCGCCGTCGCCTGCCTGGAAGCACTCTCTCCGCTATTATTGCTACTGGACGAGCCGAGTCGGGATTTTGACGAAAATTGGTTGGGCGTGTTTGAAAGCTGGCTGGAAAAGTGCCGCCAGCGAGGCACGAGCGTCGTGGCAATCAGTCATGACGCCGCATTTACCCGGCGTCATTTCTCTCGTGTGGTGCGACTGGAAGGCGGTGTAGTGAAGGATGTTAATCCACCAGACGATATTCACCCGTAGCGGTCATCATTAAGGTCAAATTTGCAGGCAGACTCTCTTCAAGCACCCGGCGAACATTCGGCCCGTCGGTACGGTCATAAAAGGCTTCTGCGTCTGCCAGCGATAACCCTCCCGCCAGCTTGCGCCCCACCAGTCGTTCCCGCAACGCAGTAGCTGGCGCGTTGATAAAGATCGAGAAATCACAAAATTGCGCAAGCTGGCACCACTTCTCGTCGTCCAGCAACAACCAGTTTCCTTCGACGATGACGAGTGGTGCGGTAACGTGCAACGCATCTTCAACAGGATCATGCTTTTGTCGATCGTACTGCGGCCACGTACAATCCCCTTCCACTACCTGGCGCAGATTTTCCGCCAGTTTCGCCACATCGAATGTCTCTGGTGCGCCTTTGAAGGGGCGCAATTGATGCGCATCCAGCCAGCTATTGTAATGGTGAAAACCATCCATCGGGAGCGTCTGAATGGCGGGCAGTTCGGGATCCTGTTGTGCGAGATATTCCCAGAAGGTAGTTAGGGTCGATTTTCCCGTCCCCGGCGGAGCGCAAAGAAAAACCACCGTACGTCGCTGCGGATTTACCGCCTGTAAGGCCGCCAGCATACGCAGTAGCGGTTTATGAACATTCTCAATTTCATCATCAGAGTACTGCGCCTGTACCTTTAGTCCATTCACCGTCAGTTCGATTTTCACGGCGTTAATTCCTTTAAAGTTGTCGTTACTGCCAGCGTCAGCGCCGTTTTGACCATCCCGCTAAAACGCGCCTCTGACCAGACGGCGAAATCGGCGAACTTCATCGCTTTCAACGCGTCATAGAGCGTCGCATTGCGAGTTATACTGTTGACATTGCTGATAAAATCCCAGGTTATATCATCGGTAAATCCGGGCGTTTCATCCTGTTCGTTCAGGTAATGCCAGAACTGGGAAAAGTGCGTGATATCGGCGTACAGCCATTTATCCATCTTCCCCAGCGCATAAATCAAACGCAGCGCAACATCAATATCATCAAGCGGGCCACTTTGGGCGAGCAACGGCTTCACTGCATATTCGACGATCTCTTCATCGTTATCGACAAACAGCGACGGCAGAAACTGGCGTATCCCCTGGAGCAAAATGGCATGTGTAGTTTTCATAAATGACAATAAATTGTCCTGTGCATCCAGTTGCTCAAGCACATCATCTTCTGTCAGCGTCGCCATTCGTCTTCCGATAGATCACCATCAATGCAGGGAGTCTATTATATTACACCTTTGGTCCGCGCCGCCGATCAGTAATGTCTGCGTCCGCACCCCATTCGCCGTTTGTTGGATACCGTTCACCAACTCGCCGCCCGTCACGCCCGTAGCGCTAAAGAGGATATCGTTCCCCCTCACCAGTTCATCGAGCGAGTACACACGGTTAACGTCAACGCCCATTGCCTTGCAACGCTTGCGCTCCTGCTCTGCAATCTGCCGATTTTCCGTGTAATCCCCTTTAGCCTGACAAAAGTCAATCAGCTCGGCCTGCATATCCCCGCCTAATGCTTTAACGGCACAGGCAGAAATCACGCCTTCTGGCGCACCGCCGATGGTGTACATCACATCGTAAGGATTATCCTGCCAGCAGGTCAGCACGCTGGCGGCGACATCGCCATCCGGCAGGGCAAAAACCTTCACGCCCAGCTGTGTTGCTTCCTCAATCGCGGCACTCAGACGCGGTTTATCCAGCGTAACCATGCGCAGCTTGTCCAGCGGTTTACCTAACGCCCGCGCCACGTTACGCAAGTTGTCCGCCAGAGGCAAAGACAGATCAATCGCCCCGGCAGCCAGTCGATTAACAACCAGCTTTTTCATATACATATCGGGCGCATGTAACAGGCTATCTCGAGGGGCGAAAGCCATGACCGCCAGCGCATTGCTCTCGCCCCATCGCCACCATCCGCGTGCCTTCAATCGGGTCAACCGCGATATCGACTTCTGGCCCGTCGCCTTTGCCCACCTCTTCGCCAATCCACAGCATCGGCGCATGGTCAATTTCTCCTTCGCCGATAACCACTCGTCCACGAAAAGCGACGTCGTTCAACGCCTGGCGCATCGCGGTGACCGCCAGGCCATCAATTTTATTTTTGTCGCCACATCCGGTTTGCGGCCAGGCAGCCAACGCTGCCTGTTCCGTAACGCGAAATAATGGCCACGTCAGGGACATCATTGCGCGGCCTCCCCAATATCAACGCCAAATTGTGCCAGCAGATATTTCTCGGCCTGTTCATTCCAGATGCCGTGCGTTTCCTCAACCAGCCGCGCCAGCTCTTTAAACAGCGGATCGGTTTTGCCTTTTTCGGCAAAATCGGCAATGGCAGTGAGCGGCATGGTCACGCCGTTATAAATGAGTTTTTTACCGCCTGGGATATCCGGCAGATTGAGCACGGTTTCTGGCACCGCATCCAGCCCACCGATATGGGTCACCATAAACGACGGCTGCAACTGCCCCGTGGCGCTAAGGGCTATCGCCTCTTTCATGTTGTCCGTTGAACCGCCGGATGTACCGACGACGTGCGTGCTGTTGTAATGGACGTTGTAGAAATTAAACGGCACTTTGAAGTTTTTATCTGTCGGCCCGGCGAAGAAATTCAGACAACCATCTTCCGCCAGTAATTCATCAGCCATTTCAACGACAGCAGGCACCGCCGCATAAACAAAAATGTCATCGAACCCGGCATCTCCTGTTAGTCCCCGCAGCATCTGGACAGGATCGCTCATCCCTTTAGTATTCACATACACCAGTTCAATGCCTTTACTGGCCGCCAGCTCCACTGGCAGCAGCTTCTCTACCTGCGCCAGGCGTTTGTCGTCGATATCGACCACTACCACCCGCGACGGTTGTATGCCGCCGTTAATGGCGTAATCGATAGCGCCAATGCCCATCGGACCTGCACACGCCAGCAGCGCAATATTGCCGCCAGGTTTGACGCCCATACGATGCTCATAAACATATTGCGTAGTGTGATAATTGGCATGATAAGCGCCAATAATGCAGCACATAGGCTCTGCCAGCGACGCCGCAGCAAAATAAGAGCCGTGATACGGTAATACGCAGCCCAGATTAATGGCGATCTCGGGAATAATCATATAAGTGGCGTTACCGCCAAAATATTCGTAGCTGTAGCCCGCTGAATATCCGCTTGGTAACCCCATCGCCGGTTGCAATACAAAACGCTGACCTTTTTTATATTTGCCAGTGAGATTTTTACCCACTTCGACAATAACCCCGGCACATTCATGCCCGGTAATGACCGGATGATTTTCTAAATCGTCGGGTACGCGTTTATGTTCACTACCGAGTAACGCCGCTTTCCAGGTGGATAAACAGACGCTGTCAGAAATTACACTCACCAAAAGTTCGTTATCAGTAATTTCTGGCAATTCAAATTCGCGCAGACGGACATCCCGCTTGCCATAAATAGCAGCAACTTTGGTTTTCATTTTTACCTCTGCAATCAGTTTTTATGTTCGGCGGTTAATTGATTAAATAAAGTGTCAAGTTTTGGATCGCCAATATAGTTATTAATCAATATCAGCGGTTTATCCGTCACACGTTTCAGGCGCCCTTCCAGACTGGCGTGAGTGACAACGATATCCGCATCCGCAGGCACGTTTTCTATGGCGTAATGTTTTACTTCAATTGCCAGCCCTGTTTTTTCCAGGCGTTTACGGAAGGTGGTTGCGCCCATCGCGCTGGAGCCCATCCCCGCATCGCAAACAAAGGCAATACGCTTAACACGGCTTAACGAGAATGCGCCTTCCTGCTTCATTGCTTTAACCGCATTGGCTGACTCGGTAAATTCATCTTCGCTCTCAGTCTCCACTGTTTTTTCCATCTTCAGTATCAGGGAAGTGATGACAAAGGACACCAGCGTGCCTACCGTAACTCCGGCAATTGTCGCCAGGAACGAGCCTTTCGGCGTCAGCGCCAGGTAAGCAAAGATAGAACCTGGGCTTGGGCCTGCAACCAGACCACCGTCCAGTAAGTTAAACATCCAGGTGCCAGACATACCGCCCGCAATCATGGCGATAATGGTCAACGGCTTCATCAGCACATACGGGAAATACAGTTCGTGGATCCCACCGAGGAAGTGAATAATCATCGCCCCGGGCGCAGAACGTTTACTCATTCCTTTACCAAACAAGGTAAACGCCAGCAGCAGCCCCAGACCAGGACCTGGGTTGGAGGCCACCATAAAGAAGATGGATTTACCGTTAACCGAAGCCTGTTGCATTCCCAACGGGTAATAGACGCCCTGATCGATCGCATTATTGAGGAAAAGCACTTTCGCCGGTTCATTGATGACTGACAGCAGAGGCAGATAACCCGCATGTACCAGCGCCTCAATACACTCTTTGACGAAAGTATTGGCAATTAACACCGCCGGGCCGATAACTTCAAAACCCAGCAGACAGAGAATCATCCCAGCAATACCTAATGAGAAGTTATTGATAACCATCTCAAAACCAGCAGGTATGCGTTTTTCCAGTGCCTTATCGACATATTTTATGACCAGCCCACCTAACGGTCCCATGATCATTGAGCCAAGGAACATCGGGATTTCAGCGCCGACGATAACACCAATCGTACCGATTCCGCCCATGACCGCGCCGCGTTTACCGCCGACCAGATGACCACCGGTAGAACCAATCATCACGGGCAATAAATAGGTAATCATCGGGCCGACAATTTTGGCGAAATGTTCATTCGGCAGCCAACCGGTGGGAATAAATAACGCAGTTATAAAGCCCCAGGCAATAAAAGCACCGATATTGGGGATGACCATTGCCGTCAAAAAGCCCCCAAAAGCCTGGACCTTTGCACGAGCAGACTTGTTTTCCATAATATTATCCTGTAGAGGAGAGAGTAATTATCCGCGGTTGATTATGTCCGCTAATTGTTTTTCTGATGTTGCTGTTAAGAGTTGTTCGAGTATTTCCTCTTCGCACAGTAATTCACTTAACGCCTGAATAGCGCCAATGTGCGAATCGGCATCGGCAGCCGAAAGCCCGATGAGTAAATTGATCGATTCATCATTTCCCGGAAAATACACTGGTCGTTCAAGTAATGTCAGTGACATCCCGGTTTTAAGCGCCCCACATTCCGGTCGCGCATGAGGCATCGCCACGCCTGGTGCGAGAATATAATAAGGACCGTTGCTAATGGTGGAATCTTTAATAGCCTGAATGTAATTCTCGCTGATATAGTTTTTATCCAGCAATGATGCCATCGAAAAATCGATAGCTTCCTGCCAGTCTTTTGCTGAATGTATAACTGAGATTGATGACTCTGGAAAATAATCAATAAGCCGCATAAATCATCCTTATTTTATTTTTACGGTACCGTCCGGCGGTAAAAATAAAATACTCGTGCGGTTTAATGAAAGCAATTGGGTACGCGAGAAGAAAAACCCCATAAACCAAAATAATAAAACCTTAAATAACAACAAGATGAAATTGATATTTTTAAAGTCAACTTTGTATTTGTTATGTTTATCACAAAATCAATATTTTGTTTGTTATTGTATTTGTGATGCATATCTCTATTTATTTATTGAATGTTCGAAAACATACTTTTCTAATGCAATGTTTTTTCGCTATACCCCTTTATAGATTCTGAATTCTCACCTGTCGGCTGTTTTCCCCTCACCTCATGTGACATATTCCCACACTTTACTCAAGGAAGATTGTCATGAAAGCACCTGTTTCTATAACCTCATTTCGCCCACAAAAATCTATTGCTATCGCCATTGGCGTGCTTGCCGTGGTTGTGCTGCCATTTCTCTCGTATTACACCGTTAATGAAGGTGAACGCGGCATTTTGCTGCGCTACGGAAAAATAGTAAAAGTCGCCGAGCCGGGCCTGGGTTTTAAGATCCCGTTTATGGAAAGCGTGGAGAAAATTTCTACGCGTAATCAGGCCGTGGTCTATCAGGGATTACAGGCATACAGCCGCGACCAGCAACCTGCACAAATGACAGTATCAGTCAGCTTCCACATTAAACCTTCAGAAGCAGGCGCGGTTTATACCACCTACAACACCATTGAAGCATTAAAAGATCGCCTGATTGTTCGCCAGTTGCCAACCCAACTGGAGAACGTTTTCGGTCAATATACCGCCATCAGCGCGGTACAGGATCGCACGAAACTGGTTCAGGATCTGCAAAATGCCATGCGCAAAGCCGTTGTTGGGCCAGTGGTAATTGACGGGGTCCAGATTGAAAATATTGATTTTTCTGACGCTTATGAAAAGTCGATTGAAGATCGAATGAAAGCGGAAGTCGCCATTGCCACTCGTAAGCAAAATCTGGAAACAGAGAAAATCCAGGCGCAAATTGCGGTAACTCAGGCCCAGGCAGAAGCAGACAGTAAACTGGCGGCAGCCAAAGCAGAAGCTGAGACTATTCGCGTAAGAGGCGCGGCAGAGGCTGAAACTATTCGTTTAAAAAGTGCGGCTGAAGCAGAAGCTATCCGCCTGCGCGGTGAAGCCCTGCGGGATAATCCCGGCCTTGTAGCCCTCACCACCGCCGAACGTTGGGACGGTAAGCTGCCCGATACCATGATCCCCGGCAGCACAGTTCCGTTTATCTCTACTAAGTAAAAAAAGGGCCGCTTTCGCGGCCCTTAAGAGTGATGGCAAAGGCAAAACTGCCTGATGCGCTACGCTTATCAGGCCTACATACTTCCTGCAATATATTGAATTTGCACGATCTTGTAGGTCGGATAAGGCGTTCACGCCGCATCCGACATGAACAACGCGCACTTTGCCAACAATCTGAAGGGCCGCTTTCGCGGCCCTTCTCACAAAGCATCTTACCGATTACAGCAACGCTTTTGCTTTCGCAACAACGTTGTCAACGGTGAAGCCGAACTCTTCAAACAGCAGCTCAGCCGGAGCAGATTCACCGAAGGTGGTCATACCGACGATAGCACCGTTCAGGCCAACATACTTGTACCAGTAGTCAGCAATGCCTGCTTCTACTGCAACACGAGCAGTAACCGCTTTCGGCAGTACAGATTCGCGGTAAGCCGCGTCCTGCTTGTCGAATGCGTCGGTAGACGGCATGGAAACCACGCGCGCTTTCACGCCTTCGGCAGTCAGTTTTTCGTAGGCAGCAACCGCCAGTTCAACTTCAGAACCGGTAGCGATGAAGATCAGTTCCGGCTGACCAGCACAGTCTTTCAGCACATAACCACCGCGCGCGATGTTTGCCAACTGCTCTTCAGTACGTTCCTGCTGCGCCAGGTTCTGACGGGAGAGGATCAGCGCAGTCGGGCCGTCCTGACGTTCTACGCCGTATTTCCACGCTACTGCGGATTCAACCTGGTCACACGGACGCCATGTAGACATGTTCGGGGTTACGCGCAGAGAAGCGACCTGCTCTACCGGCTGGTGAGTCGGGCCATCTTCGCCCAGACCGATGGAGTCGTGGGTGTAAACCATCACCTGACGCTGTTTCATCAGCGCAGCCATACGTACGGCATTACGTGCGTATTCCACGAACATCAGGAAGGTGGAGGTGTACGGCAGGAAACCACCGTGCAGGGAGATACCGTTAGCAATCGCGGTCATACCGAACTCGCGAACACCGTAGTGGATGTAGTTACCCGCAGCATCTTCGTTGATTGCTTTAGAACCAGACCACAGGGTCAGGTTAGACGGTGCCAGGTCAGCAGAACCGCCGAGGAATTCCGGCAACAGCGGACCGAACGCTTCGATAGCATTCTGCGACGCTTTACGGCTGGCGATTTTCGCCGGATTAGCCTGCAGTTTAGCGATGAATTCTTTCGCTTTCGCGTCGAAGTCAGACGGCATTTCGCCTTTCATACGACGGGTGAATTCAGCAGCTTCCTGCGGATAAGCTTTCGCGTAAGCCGCAAACTTCTCATTCCATGCGGATTCTTTCGCCTGGCCTGCTTCTTTCGCATCCCACTGAGCATAGATTTCAGACGGAATTTCGAACGGTGCATATTTCCAGCCCAGCTGTTCGCGGGTCAGGGCAATTTCAGCGTCGCCCAGCGGCGCACCGTGGGAGTCGTGGGTACCGGCTTTGTTCGGGGAACCGAAACCGATGATGGTTTTGCACATCAGCAGGGACGGTTTGTCGGTCACTGCGCGCGCTTCTTCTACTGCGCGTTTGATGGATGCTGCGTCATGACCGTCGATGTCGCGAATAACGTGCCAGCCGTAAGCTTCGAAACGCATTGCGGTATCGTCGGTGAACCAGCCTTCAACGTGACCATCGATAGAAATGCCGTTGTCATCGTAGAACGCAATCAGTTTACCCAGCTTCAGCGTACCCGCCAGAGAGCAAACTTCGTGGGAGATGCCTTCCATCATGCAGCCGTCGCCCATGAAGGCGTAGGTGTAGTGGTCGACAATGTCGTGACCCGGACGGTTAAACTGCGCCGCCAGCGTTTTTTTCTGCAATCGCCATACCGACTGCGTTGGCAATACCCTGCCCCAGCGGACCAGTGGTGGTTTCCACACCAGCGGTGTAACCCACTTCCGGGTGGCCCGGAGTTTTAGAGTGCAGCTGACGGAAGTTTTTCAGTTCTTCCATCGGCAGATCGTAACCGGTGAGGTGCAGCAGGCTGTAGATCAGCATGGAGCCGTGGCCGTTGGACAGCACGAAGCGGTCACGGTCAGCCCAGGACGGATTCTGCGGGTTGTGTTTCAGGAAATCACGCCACAGGACTTCGGCAATGTCAGCCATACCCATCGGGGCGCCCGGGTGACCGGATTTGGCTTTCTGTACTGCGTCCATGCTCAGCGCACGAATAGCATTGGCAAGCTCTTTACGTGAGGACATTTTGACTCCAGATCGGATGATGAAGGGCACGCCCTTAACGACTTGACGACAGCGCGTTTTGGGCTACGCCGGAAAATTTGCCAACAATTTACCGCAAGCCGCGCGTCATGTACATGGAACATCCTTTTGCCGTTTCAGAAATCTCTGGATCATGCTCGCATGTTGCGCAATCTGCTCGCCCGTCCGCTGCGCTTTTTCTTATACTGAGACTGAGCGTCGATTCACCTGCAAACGGCGCATTTTTAGAATAATCCTGACCTTGTGCGGAAGAGAAAACATGAAAATTCGCGCCTTATTGGTAGCAATGAGCGTGGCAACGGTGTTGACCGGTTGCCAGAATATGGACTCCAGTGGACTGCTCTCATCAGGAGCGGAAGCTTTTCAGGCTTACAGTCTGAGCGATGCGCAGGTGAAAGCCCTGAGCGAGCAGGCGTGCCAGGAGATGGACAGCAAGGCGACGATTGCGCCAGACGGTAGTGAATACGCTAAACGTCTGACCACCATTGCTAATGCGCTAGGAAATAACATCAACGGCCAGCCGGTAAATTACAAAGTGTATATGGCGAAGGATGTGAATGCCTTTGCAATGGCAAACGGCTGTATCCGCGTCTATAGCGGCTTAATGGATATGATGACGGATAACGAAGTCGAAGCGGTGCTCGGTCACGAAATGGGGCACGTGGCATTAGGCCATGTGAAGAAAGGAATGCAGGTAGCACTTGGTACAAACGCAATTCGCGTTGCGGCGGCCTCTGCAGGCGGAATTGTCGGCAGTTTGTCACAATCACAACTGGGAGACCTGGGCGAAAAGCTAGTCAATTCGCAATTTACCCAACGTCAGGAATCAGAGGCCGATGATTACTCCTACGATTTGCTGCGCCAACGCGGTATCAGCCCGGCAGGTCTTGCCACCAGCTTTGAAAAACTGGCGAAACTGGAAGAAGGCCGCCAAAGCTCAATGTTTGACGACCATCCTGCATCCGCCGAGCGCGCCCAGCATATTCGCGATCGTATGAGCGCGGATGGAGTTAAGTAAGGCCTGGTGGTGCCGAACCCTGGTCAGATAAGGCGTTCACACCGCATCTGACATGAATGGCACATTTGTACCCCGTGCGCATTGCCGGATGCGATGCTGGCGCATCTTATCCGGCCTACGGGTGCCGAACGTAGGTCGGATAAGGCGTTCACGCCGCATCCGACATTAATGGCACATTTGTTACCCCGTGCGCATTGCCGGATGCGATGCTGGCGCATCTTATCCGGCCTACGGGTGCCGAACGTAGGTCAGATAAGGCGTTCACGCCGCATCCGACATTAATGGCACATTTGTTACCCCGTGCGCATTACTCGCCCTTTTTCGCCGCCTGAATATACAGCATCTCCAGCGCCAGCGTCGCAGCAGCCAGAGCGGTGATTTCCGACTGATCGTATGCCGGAGCCACTTCCACTACGTCCATCCCAACGATGTTGAGATCTTTCAGGCCGCGTACCAGTTTAATGGCGCGATCGGAGGTCAGGCCGCCAATTACCGGCGTACCGGTTCCCGGCGCGAAAGCAGGATCCAGGCAGTCGATATCAAAGGTCAGGTAAACCGGCATATCACCCACAATCTGTTTCACCTGGGCGATAACGTCATCCACGCTGCGATCGTTCACCTGGCAGGCGTCCAGCACGGTAAAGCCGTTGTCTTTATCAAACTCGGTACGAATACCAATCTGCACGGAATGATTCGGGTCGATCAGACCTTCTTTCGGCGCGGTATAGAACATGGTGCCGTGGTCAAATTCACAACCGTTCGCGTAGGTATCGGTGTGGGCATCAAAGTGTACCAGCGCCATTTTGCCGAAATGCTTCGCATGTGCACGCAGCAGCGGCAGCGTAACAAAGTGGTCACCACCAAAGGAGAGCATACGCTTACCAGCAGCCAGCAGTTTCTCGGCGTGCGCCTGCAGCTTCTCGCTCATCTCACGGGCATCGCCGAAGGCATATACCAGATCACCGCAGTCCACCACGTTCAGACGCTCACGCATGTCGAAATTCCACGGGAAGCGGTTGTGTTCCCAGGCCAGATTCGTCGAAACCTGACGGATAGCTGCCGGACCGTGGCGACCACCCGCACGACCAGAAGTGGCCATATCGAACGGCACGCCAGTAATCACCCAGTCAGCATCGCTGTCATACGGCTGGAAGTTCATCGGCAGGCGTAAAAAACCAAAGGCGTTGGAAACCAGTGAGTTATCGTATTGATGACCTAAGGTGCTCATGGATGGACTCCTATTACAAAGTCGATATAAAAAAACCCTTCCGCGTCGTTAGGCCCGACGAGGAAGGGTTGGATTTGCGAAACACAAGTTTGTGCTAATTATCGCCTTAAATGGGCGAGGCATCAAGCAAGGTTACTATTTACGGCACGGCGGCGGCGCATAGCCATTGTTGTCCGCCGGAAATGCTTGTCCAGAGCACGGCGGCATCGCGTTTTGCGCCGGGCCTTGTAATTCAAAGGCGGCAAAGCCGATTACACCGGTATTACGCACATCGCCTTGCGCCGAATTGGCTGCGTAGGAATCAGCAACGTTGGCGAACTGAAAAGCCGCTTCGGTATGTTTATCTTTGCGGAATCCTTTAATCGCTAACGAATCTCCGGCATTCACAATATAACCGTTGTTATTCAGCGAACCTTGTTTACCGTTCAGAACATCCAGGCCATCAACCGTAGCAACGATCTCGTAGTTGGTGTTACGACTGTAATTGCGGACATATAATTGATAATTCATTCCTACTCTGGCATGGACAATATAGCGTGGTTCATTATTAGATGAATCATAAACCCGCGTAATAGGTAGAGAATTAAAATTACCATCGCGAATAGCATATTCCAGTTCGTTAATACGAATGCTATAAACGCGGTCGTAGCCGGAAGGAACATTAGTCGAATAACTAATAACGATCATCTCCGCCGGATCGCGCCAGGCTCGCTCAACAGATACGCCCTGAACCGTTGAGTGCACATCCCCACCCCAGGCGGTGCCGACATTGCCAGATGCACTGCTATTATACTGCGCATTACTGGAACAACCAGCCAGCAGCACGATTAATGCCACCAACGCGCTACGTACTTTCCATTTTTTCATAACCGTTCCCTCTGCATTTAATTAATGAAGCGATTGTAGGGAGATTATTTAATAAGAAAAGCAGCTAAATTATTTTTAAGAATATATAAAAAGAAAGCGGGCCAATTTACGTAAATAAATCGACCCGCCAGCGGAATAATCTTAATTATTCATCTTCAAGATAGGTATAACCGTACAAACCTGCCTCGAACTCTTCCAGGAACTGTTGTTGCAGTTCAGCATCAAGATCGGTTTTCTTCACTTGATCACGGAACTGAGTTAACAGCGTTTTCGGATCGAGTTGTACATATTGCAGCATGTCCGCCACGGTATCGCCTTCGTCAGAAAGTTCCACTTCTACACTACCGTCAGGGAACACGAACACGTCAACCGCTTCGGTATCACCGAACAGGTTGTGCATGTTGCCGAGGATCTCCTGATATGCGCCGACCATAAAGAAACCGAGCATCGGCGGATTCTCCGGATCGTACTCCGGCATAGGCATTGTCGTGGCAATACCGTCACCATCGATATAGTGGTCGATAGCACCGTCAGAGTCACAGGTAATATCCAGCAGCACAGCGCGGCGTTCCGGCACTTGATCCAGCCCTTCCAGCGGCAGAACCGGGAACAACTGGTCGATCCCCCATGCGTCCGGCATCGACTGGAACAGCGAGAAGTTGACGTACATTTTGTCCGCCATACGTTCCTGCAATTCATCGATAATCGGACGATGAGCACGGTTTTGCGGATCCAGCTGCTTCTGCACTTCATGGCACATGCTCAAATAAAGCTGCTCAGCCCATGCGCGTTCTTGCAGGCTAAAGGTGCCGGAAGAGTAGCCGATATGAATATCGTGCAGATCCATCTGGCTGTCGTGCAACCATTCACGCAGAGAACGGCGAGTTCCCGGTTCGTGCATCTCCTGCCAGGTTTCCCACATGCTTTGCAGCGCGCGCGGCGCATCTTCTGCGGGCGCGGTCGGCACCGTGTATTCGTTACGTTCCACGCCGATGATATTAGACACCAGCACGGTGTGATGCGCAGTCACCGCACGACCCGATTCGGTGATTACCGTCGGATGCGGCAGACCATTTTCTTCACACGCATCGCCAATCGCCCAGATGATGTTGTTGGCGTATTCATTGAGGCCGTAGTTTACGGAGCAGTCAGACTGCGAACGGGTGCCTTCATAATCCACGCCCAGACCGCCGCCGACGTCGAAGCACTGAATATTGACGCCCAGCTTGTGCAGTTCCACATAGAAACGCGCGGATTCACGAACGCCCGTGGCGATATCGCGAATATTCGCCATCTGCGAACCAAGGTGGAAGTGCAGCAGTTGCAGGCTGTCGAGACGCCCGGCTTCACGCAACGTTTCAACCAGTTGCAGTACCTGAGTCGCAGCCAGGCCGAACTTCGATTTTTCCCCGCCGGAGGACTGCCATTTCCCCGAGCCCTGCGAAGCCAGACGTGCACGCACGCCCAGACGAGGAACGACATTCAGACGTTCTGCTTCATCCAGCACAATGGCGATTTCTGACATCTTCTCAATGACCAGATAGACCTTGTGGCCCATCTTCTCGCCAATTAATGCCAGGCGGATATATTCGCGGTCTTTATAACCATTACAGACGATGACGCTACGGGTCATGCCAGCATGCGCCAGCACCGCCATCAACTCTGCTTTCGAGCCTGCTTCCAGCCCCAACGGTTCGCCAGAATGAATCAGGGACTCAATCACGCGGCGGTGCTGGTTAACTTTGATCGGATAAACGAGGAAGTAATCGCCGTTATAGCCGTAGGATTCCCGCGCACGTTTAAACGCGGCGTTAATGGAACGCAAACGGTGCTGCAGGATCTGCGGGAAACAGAACAGTGCAGGCAGACGCTGGCCCTGTGCTTCGCGGGTTTTCACCAACTGCGCGAGATCGACGCGAGCTTCCGGGACGTCCGGGTCCGGGCACACGCTGATGTGGCCCAGCTCGTTAACGTCATAGTAGTTATTGCCCCACCAGGCAATATTGTAAGTACGCAGCATCTTGCTGGCTTCCTGGGAGCTCATTGCAACCTCCTGCATGGAGCGTAGTACACCGTGTTCGCCCGCTGACGAAGGCAAACTCATAGACATGTCGTCAGACATAGCGAACCTCAAATTATTTTATTAAGTGTAAAACAGTTAACCACTATCGCAGCCTGAAACTGCGATAACAACCCATAAGCACATGGATTTTCCAGCAGTGTATGCTGACGCTCCGACTGCGCAACCGGTTTCTTTTTCATAACATTATTAAGCACATAACCGAACGTAAGTGTGACAGTTCGGCGAAACCACGAGAAAACTCTTGTTTTTACAAGAGCGCCCTTGTTCAGTCCTCAGTAACTGTAACCAGCTCTTGAATCCTGAGAAGCGCCGAGATGGGTATAACATCGGCAGGTATGCAAAGCAGAGATGCAGAGTGCGGGGAACGAATCTTCACCAGAACGGTGAGACAGGTTAAGCAGCAGACAACGGTTCATTATTTCGTATCACCTCCACGGCCGCCCGTTAAGACGAACCCACAAGCCAAAACTCTGATTTCAACCCGGCTGGAAGTGGCAACACGAAAGAAACGTCGTGTGCTTTTTATTTAAGCCGCGCGCCGCGTTTTATACCCCACAATGGCAGAAAATTGCAAAAGATAAATACGAAGAATGCCAGCATTGTCAGGAAAAATTTCCAGCCACGTTTCTAACAGAATGAGACACGATTCAAAAAAAAGTGGAAATCGGGTGAAGGATTGACCTAAAATAGCCATCCAGATGTTAATCCATCCATACTGATTAACACTCAGACTGCCAGTGTTTTTAACCTGTCGAGTCGTGGTAGGATCCGCTACCACAGAAAATCCACACAACAGTTTGAGCTAACCAAATTCTCTTTAGGTGATATTAAATATGGCAAAACACCTTTTTACGTCCGAGTCCGTCTCTGAAGGGCATCCTGACAAAATTGCTGACCAAATCTCTGATGCCGTTTTAGACGCGATCCTCGAACAGGATCCGAAAGCACGCGTTGCTTGCGAAACCTACGTAAAAACCGGCATGGTTTTAGTTGGCGGTGAAATCACCACCAGCGCCTGGGTAGACATCGAAGAGATCACCCGTAACACCGTTCGCGAAATTGGCTATGTACATTCCGACATGGGCTTTGACGCTAACTCCTGTGCGGTCCTGAGCGCTATCGGCAAACAATCTCCTGACATCAACCAGGGCGTTGACCGTGCCGATCCGCTGGAACAGGGCGCGGGCGACCAGGGTCTGATGTTTGGCTACGCAACCAACGAAACCGACGTGCTGATGCCAGCACCTATCACCTATGCACACCGTCTGGTACAGCGTCAGGCTGAAGTGCGTAAAAACGGCACTCTGCCGTGGCTGCGCCCGGACGCGAAAAGCCAGGTAACTTTCCAGTATGACGACGGCAAAATCGTCGGCATCGATGCTGTCGTGCTTTCCACTCAGCACTCTGAAGATATCGACCAGAAATCGCTGCAAGAAGCGGTAATGGAAGAGATCATCAAGCCGATTCTGCCGGCTGAATGGCTGACTTCTGCAACCAAATTCTTCATCAACCCGACCGGACGTTTTGTTATCGGCGGCCCGATGGGTGACTGCGGTCTGACTGGTCGTAAAATTATCGTTGATACCTACGGCGGCATGGCGCGTCACGGTGGCGGTGCGTTCTCCGGTAAAGATCCATCAAAAGTGGACCGTTCCGCAGCCTACGCAGCACGTTATGTCGCGAAAAACATCGTGGCTGCTGGCCTGGCTGACCGTTGCGAAATTCAGGTTTCCTACGCAATTGGCGTGGCTGAACCGACCTCCATCATGGTGGAAACTTTCGGTACCGAGAAAGTGCCTTCTGAACAGCTGACCCTGCTGGTACGTGAGTTCTTCGACCTGCGTCCATACGGTCTGATTCAGATGCTGGATCTGCTGCACCCGATCTACAAAGAAACCGCAGCATACGGTCACTTTGGTCGCGAACATTTCCCGTGGGAAAAAACCGACAAAGCGCAACTGCTGCGTGAAGCTGCCGGTCTGAAGTAATCTTTCTTCACCTGCTTTCAAAGGCCAGCCTCGCGCTGGCCTTTTTCTTTTACCTCTCCGCGGTGGATAGGCGTTCACGCCGCATCCGGCATTTGTGTCGGATTCGATGCTGCCGCATCTTATCCGACTTACAGACATCCCGCGCTCGTAGGCTGGATAAGGCGTTCACGCCGCATCCGGCATTGTGTCGGATGCGATGCTGCCGCATCTTATCGACCTACAGATATCACCGCG